>NZ_JBQYFW010000011.1:0-183877 GCF_056313565.1 Pseudomonas sp. 3B-A001-10F | reverse complement strand
GTGATCAATAAGTACGGCATCACCAACCTCACCGGTTCGCCCACCGCTTATCGCTTGCTGATCGCCGGTGGCGACGAATTCGCCAAGTCGATCAAGGGCAAGTTGCGCATCGTCAGCAGCGCCGGCGTACCGTTCCCGCCGCGTCTGGGCAAGCCTGCCGAGTACGCCGCGCTGGTTCGGCACATCATCGAAAACAGCATGCTCAACGGCGAGGTGATCCGTCTCGACGGTGCCTTGCGCATGGCCGCCAAGTAAGGAGGATTTGTCATGACTATTTCCCACGATCCGATTGTCATCGTCAGCGCCGTGCGCACGCCGATGGGCGGCTTTCAGGGCGAACTGAAAAGCCTCACCGCGCCGCAACTCGGTGCTGCTGCGATCAAGGCTGCGGTTGAACGTGCCGGTGTTGCCAGCGACGCGGTCGATGAAGTGCTGTTCGGTTGCGTACTGCCTGCGGGCCTCGGTCAGGCGCCTGCACGTCAAGCGGCGTTGGGCGCCGGGCTGGATAAATCGACCCGCTGCACCACGGTCAACAAGATGTGCGGCTCGGGCATGGAAACCACCATTCTCGCTCACGACATGCTGTTGGCTGGCAGTGCCGATGTGGTGATCGCCGGTGGCATGGAAAGCATGTCCAACTCGCCGTATCTGCTGGATCGTGCCCGCGCCGGTTATCGCATGGGCCATGGCCGCGTGCTCGACTCGATGTTCCTCGACGGCCTCGAAGACGCCTACGACAAGGGCCGCTTGATGGGCACCTTCGCCGAAGACTGCGCCGAGACCAACCACTTCAGCCGTGAAGCGCAGGACGCATTTGCCATCGCCTCGACCACCCGCGCGCAGCAGGCGATCAAGGACGGCAGCTTCAAAGACGAAATCGTTCCGCTGACCGTGACCGTCGGCAAAGAACAGGTGCTGATCAGCAATGACGAACAGCCGCCAAAAGCCAAACTGGACAAGATTGCCTCGCTGAAACCGGCGTTCCGCGAAGGCGGCACGGTGACGGCGGCGAACTCCAGTTCGATCTCTGACGGCGCGGCGGCATTGGTGCTGATGCGGCAGTCGCAGGCGCAGAAGCTCGGGCTGAAACCGTTGGCGGTGATCCATGGCCACGCTGCGTTCGCCGACACCCCGGGCCTGTTCCCGGTGGCGCCGATTGGCGCGATCAAGAAGTTGATCAAGAAAACCGGTTGGTCGCTGGGTGATGTCGATCTGTTCGAGGTCAACGAAGCGTTTGCCGTGGTTGGCATGGCGGCGATGACACAACTGGAAATCCCCCATGACAAGTTGAATGTGCATGGTGGCGCCTGTGCGCTGGGTCATCCGATCGGTGCTTCGGGTGCGCGGATTCTGGTGACGTTGCTCTCGGCGCTACGCCAGAGAAAGCAGAAACGCGGCATCGCGGCGATCTGCATCGGCGGCGGCGAAGCCACGGCCATGGCTGTGGAATGCGTGTATTGATCGCTAAAATAGCCCATGTGGGAGCGAGCTTGCTCGCGAAGGCGTCCTGTCAGCCAGCATTGGAGTTGAATGACACACCGCATTCGCGAGCAAGCTCGCTCCCACAGGGGTTCTGTGTGGTAACCCGGATTTAAGGATTCACCATGATTCCCAACGAAGACCAAACCCAGATCCGCGACATGGCCCGGCAGTTTGCCGAGGAACGCTTGAAGCCGTTCGCCGCCGAGTGGGATCGCGAGCACCGTTTCCCCAAGGAAGCCATCGGCCAGATGGCTGAGCTGGGCTTCTTCGGCATGCTCGTGCCGGAGCAGTGGGGCGGCTGCGACACTGGTTATCTGGCCTACGCCATGGCCCTGGAAGAAATCGCCGCCGGCGACGGCGCCTGCTCGACGATCATGAGCGTGCACAACTCGGTCGGCTGCGTGCCGATCCTCAAGTTCGGCAACGACGATCAGCGTGAACGCTTTCTCAAACCGCTGGCCAGCGGCTCCATGCTCGGCGCTTTTGCATTGACCGAACCGCAGGCCGGTTCCGATGCCAGCAGCCTGAAAACCCGCGCACGGCTGGAAGGCGATCACTACGTGCTGAACGGCTGCAAACAGTTCATCACCTCCGGGCAAAACGCCGGGATCGTGATTGTGTTTGCGGTGACCGATCCGAGTGCCGGCAAACGCGGTATCAGCGCGTTTATCGTGCCGACCGATTCACCGGGCTATAAAGTCGCTCGCGTCGAAGACAAGCTCGGCCAACACGCCTCCGACACCTGCCAGATCCTCTTTGAAGATGTGCAAGTGCCGGTGGCCAACCGCCTGGGTGAAGAGGGCGAGGGCTACAAGATTGCTCTGGCCAACCTTGAAGGCGGTCGCGTCGGCATCGCTTCGCAGTCGGTGGGCATGGCTCGCGCGGCGTTTGAAGCGGCGCGTGATTACGCCCGTGAACGCGACACCTTCGGCAAGCCGATCATCGAACATCAGGCTGTAGCTTTCCGCCTCGCCGACATGGCCACGCAAATCGCCGTCGCCCGGCAGATGGTGCATTACGCTGCAGCCCTGCGTGACAGTGGGCAACCGGCACTGGTCGAGGCGTCGATGGCCAAACTGTTCGCCTCGGAGATGGCCGAAAAGGTCTGCTCAATGGCGTTGCAAACACTCGGCGGTTACGGTTACCTCAACGACTTCCCGCTGGAGCGCATCTACCGCGACGTGCGCGTGTGCCAGATCTACGAAGGCACCAGCGATATTCAGCGCATGGTCATTTCGCGCAATCTTTAAGAAGGAATTTTGATTCATGACGTACGAAACCATTCTGCTGGAAACCCATGGCCGCGTTGGCCTGATCACCCTCAACCGTCCGCAGGCGCTGAATGCGCTGAACGCGCAACTGGTCAGCGAAGTGAACCAGGCCCTGGATGCGCTGGAAGCGGATGCGAACATTGGCTGCATCGTTCTCACCGGTTCGAAAAAGGCCTTTGCCGCCGGTGCCGACATCAAGGAAATGGCCGAGCTGACCTACCCGCAGATCTACATGGACGATCTGTTCAGCGACAGCGATCGTGTGGCCAACCGGCGCAAGCCGATCATTGCCGCCGTCAACGGTTTTGCCCTTGGCGGTGGTTGTGAACTGGCGTTGATGTGCGACTTCATTCTGGCCGGCGACAACGCCAGATTCGGTCAACCGGAAATCAACCTCGGCGTACTGCCGGGCATGGGCGGCACCCAGCGCCTGACCCGCGCCGTCGGCAAGGCGAAAGCCATGGAAATGTGCCTGAGCGGACGCATGATCGATGCGGTGGAGGCCGAGCGTTGCGGCATCGTTGCGCGGATTGTGCCGAGTGATGAGTTGTTGGATGAAGCGTTGAAGGTTGCTGCGGTGATTGCCAGCAAGTCGTTGCCGATTGCGATGATGGTCAAGGAAAGTGTCAACCGAGCCTTTGAGGTCAATCTGACTGAGGGCGTGCGCTTTGAGCGCCGGGTGTTCCATGCCGCGTTCGCGACGCAGGATCAGAAGGAAGGGATGGCGGCGTTTATTGCCAAGCGTGAGGCTGAGTTCAAGGGCAAGTAATGCGTCTAAAGCGAAAAGCCCCTCACCCTAACCCTCTCCCGGAGGGAGAGGGAACTGATTGGGGGATATTTCAGATTTACGCCGACCTGGAAGTGCTTTATTGAATCCATAATCGACTCGGTCTTTCAGGTCGATGTATGACGCCAGACACCTCGGTCGGCTCCCTCTCCCTCCGGGAGAGGGCTGGGGTGAGGGAAAGGGGCCAACACCGTTACAACTGATAGTTCTTCAACTCCCGCGCAATCACCATCCGCTGAATCTCGCTCGACCCTTCATAGATCTGGGTAATCCGCGCATCGCGGTAATACTTCTCGACCGGATAATCCTCCAGATACCCATACCCGCCATGAATCTGAATCGCTGACGAACAGACCTTCTCGGCCATTTCCGAGGCGAACAGTTTGGCCTGTGACGCCTGCGACAAACACGGTTTGCCCGCCGTGCGCAGTCGCGCCGCATGCAGGATCATCAGGCGCGCCGCGTTGATTTGCATGTGCATGTCGGCCAACAGGTTGGCGATGCTCTGGTGCTCGTTGATCGGTTTGCCGAACTGGATGCGATCGCGCGAATACACCAGCGCCGCTTCAAACGCGGCACGGGCGATGCCCAATGCTTGCGCAGCGATGCCGATGCGACCGCCTTCAAGGTTGGACAGGGCAATCGCCAGACCTTTACCGCGCTCGCCCAGCAGATTGGCCTCGGGAATACTGCAGTTGTTCAGTGTCACGGCACAGGTGTCGGAGGCGCGAATGCCCATCTTGTGCTCGGTGCGATCAACGATGAATCCTGGCGTATCGGTCGGTACCAGAAACGCCGAAATCCCTTTCTTGCCCAGATCCGGGTCGGTCACCGCAAACACGATCGCCAGTTTCGCCCGTTTGCCGTTGCTGACAAATTGCTTGGCGCCGTTGATCACCCACTGGCCGTCACGCAATTCGGCTCGGGTGCGCAGGTTGTGCGCTTCGGAACCGGCCTGCGGTTCGGTCAGGCAGAAGCAGCCGATGGTTTGCCCGCTGGCCAGATCCGCCAGCCAGGTCTGTTTCTGCGCTTCGCTGCCGTAATTGAGCACCGGCCCGCAGCCCACTGAGTTGTGGATGCTCATGAACGCGCCGGTCGCGCCGTCACCGGCGGAAATCTCTTCCACGGCCAGTGCATAAGCGACGTAATCGACGTAGGTGCCGCCCCATTCCTCAGGCACTACCATGCCAAGCAAACCGAGCTCACCCATTTTCGCGACGAGCGCGTCGTCGATCCACCCAGCCTTTTCCCACGCCTGCGCATGGGGCGCGATTTCGCCACGGGCGAAGTCCCGGGCCATGTCGCGGATCATCACTTGTTCTTCAGTCAGTTCGAGATCGTGCATGGCTCAGCTTCCGCTCTCAGCAAACCCGTGGAAGAAACTCGTGACATGCTCTGCGTCGAGCGCAGCGAGGGTCGGCGGGTTCCAGCGAGGTGTCTTGTCTTTATCGATCAGCAGGGCGCGGACGCCTTCGATCAGGTCGCCGCGGGCGAACCACTGGCGATCCAGATGCAGTTCCAGCGCGAAGCACTGTTCCAGGCTCAAGTGGCGGCCGCGACGCAGCATCTCCAGGGTCACCGCCATGGCCAACGGCGAGCGGGTTTCCAGCAGGTCAGCCGTGGTGGTCGCCCATTCGTGGCTGTTGGCAACCGTCACTGCGCGTAACTGCTCGACCATGCTCGGTACGTCCGGCAGGGCGAAGAAATGGTCGATGGCCGGGCGCAAAGCCTCAAGTGGCGCATCGGGCAAGGTTTGCACCGCGTGTTTGGCGAGCAGGTTTTGCAGGGCCTTGAGCGGTGTGTCCTGCCATTCCATCTGATCGAGTCTTTCGTCGAGCAGCGCCAGTTTGCTGTTGTCCAGATACCAGTCGGCCAAGCCGCAATACAGCGCGTCGGCGGCACGGATCTGCACGCCGCTGACCCCCAGATAAATCCCCAGCTCACCGGGAATGCGCGGCAGGAAATAACTGCCACCGACATCGGGGAAATAACCGATGGCCACTTCTGGCATGGCCAGACGGCTCTTCTCGGTGACCACGCGCAGATCGGCGCCTTGCACCAGGCCCATGCCGCCGCCGAGAACGAAACCGTCCATCAGCGCCAATATCGGTTTGCGGTAGTGATGAATCGTCAGGTCGAGGGCGTATTCCTCGACGAAGAAATCTTCGTGCAGCGTGTCGCCGTTTTTGAAACTGTCGTACAGGGACCGAATGTCGCCACCGGCACAGAAGGCTTTTTCACCGGCGCCGCGCAGGACCACGGCGTGAACATCGGCGTCAGTCGCCCAGGCGTCGAGCTGCTGTTGCAGCAAGCGCACCATGTCGAGGGTAATGGCATTGAGACCGGCGGGGCGGTTGAGGGTCAGGTGACCGATATGATTGCGAACCTCGGCCAGCACTTCGTTTTGCGTGGCATCCATGGACGGGGTCCGCGGGGATGAAGCCTGAGCTGTCATCAGTAACTCCCTGCTTTTATTGTCTTTATTCGAGAAGCTCGCGCGCGAGCGTTAGCTGATCGTAACAGTGCAAATTTGCCCTGTACAACCGGGATATTCGCAGGGGGAGTTTGCGTTTTTACATCACCCGAATCGCCGCGTTCGTGTGTAGGAGCAGCCTGCGGCAGCGCCTACCCGGGGTCAGCGGAATGTTTCGGTAATGCTGCGCCGTTTGGCGTGCAGTTCGCTGGCGTGGATCAGTTGTTCGAGGTCTTCGGGGGTGACGTCGATAAACGCTTCCATCTCGGCCAAGGCAAGTTTCAGGTCTTCGGCGGTGATCGCCTGACTGTCGACCGGCCCAAGCACCGCCGCCGGTTCTCCCGGGCGTTTCGGGTAACGGATCCGTGTCAGGTTGTTATAGGCAAGCGCGCTGAGCAGCATGCACACCGCGCCGAGCATCACCGGTTCCATGGCTTTCCAGTCCATGGCGATGGTCGCCGGATCGGCCAGCACCAGCGTCAGGGCCAACGCGCCAGCGGGCGGATGCAGGCAACGCAGCCAGCACATCAGGATCAGCGCCACACCCGCCGCCAGACAGGCGCTGCCTAGTGTTCGGCCAAGCACATGCGCCACCAGCAACGCGACCACGCCGGCACATAAATAGCCACCGAGAATCGACCACGGCTGGGCGAGAGCGCCGGAGGACACGGCGAACAGCAACACCGCCGATGCGCCCAGCGGGCCGATCAGGTGATAGGCGACCTCATGGCCGAACACCTGCGCGCACAACCACACACTGAACAACGTGCCCAACGCCATGCCGATGGCGGCGCGGCTCCATTCGGTGGGACGGGTGTTGATGGCGGCGGGCAACCAGTGAGCGAGCATGTGAATCCGATCCTTGCAGCAAATTCGAGGCAAAAAAAAGGACTTGTCCGGCATATCCGGAAAGCCCTCGAAGTGTTCCAACATTGGGGGAGGAACGCGCACAGTGTGCCGGGCAAACTCGATGCTGACAAATTCATATTAATGCAGATTTAGTGCATTAATTTTGAATTGAAGCGGCGCGACGGCCACTAACGAAACACAAATAACCGCCCACAGCCGCCAGTGCGCTCAAGGCATAGAACATGCTCGGTGCCGGCGTGTGCATCAGCAGAAACCCGCACATGACCGGACTGAACGCACCACCAAGCGCGGCCAGGTTCTGCGCGCCGTAATAGCTACCGCGCAATTCTTCCGGGGCGAGGGTGTCGACAAAGAGAAAGTCGGCCGGGTAAATGATCATCTCGCCCAAGGTGAAGATGAACATCGCCACGCACCAGCCGACCAGGCTGTCAGCCAGACTGAAGCCGATCAGCCCGACGATGAACAACGCGGTGCCGCCGGCAATCCAGTGGCGCAGGTGCTCGCGGGTGAGTAATCGGCCGATCTGGTACTGCAACACAATCACTGTGATCGCGTTGCAGGCAAGGAGGGCGGCCATGGTATCCAGCGTCTGTTGCTGGGTGTGGGTGACCAGCAGATATTGCGACAGGTACAGGGTGAAACGCCCGTGCACCAGCGTGCTGAGCAGACAGCCCAAGGTAAACAGGATCATCGTGCGGTCGTTCTTCAGGATGATCAGGGTTTTCAGAAAGCTGGGTGGCGCAGCGATTGCCGAGACCGGGTTCACTTCACGCGTGGCACCGAGCAGCAGAAAGATGCTCCCGATGGCAATTGCGCCCGCGACGATAAACGGCGCTGACGGCTGAACGCCGGCAATCACCACGCCGATCATCGGGCCGACGGCGTAACCGATGTTGGTCAGCGTGTAGTTCAGGGAAAACGCCTTGACTCGCTGGCCCACTGGCAGGTTTACACTGAGGATGGCTTTGGAGCAGATCAGGAACAGCGCCGACGCGGTTTCGCTGATGATCAGCACCAGGGTGACCAGGTACAGATTCTGCGCGAAGGTCAGCAGGATCAGACCGATACCGCTGGAAAGCATGGTCAGGATCAGCAACTGGCGCTTGTCCAGCCGATCAATGATGTAGCCGCCGTAGAGCGACAACAACGTGGCGCTGAACACCGCGATCCCCAGCAGCAGGCCGACGTCTTGCGGGTTGAGGTCGAGCTTGTTGCTGAGGAACAGCGTCAGTAGCGGGCTGATCAGCGCGCGGCTGATGACGACGGTCAGCGAACTGATCATCAACCGGCGGATGAGGCGCGAGTAGGTAGCCACGAAGGGTCAATGTCCTTATTTCAAATGCCTGGCGGGCGTACGTTATCCTCACCGGGCAATCATCACCGGTCAAGCCGCTATAACACCATCCCACAAGGACCTTCATTGCTTTCAAATCAGGTGCAGGCGCATCGCGCAGCGGCGCTCTGCGGGAAAGCCGAATAGAACTTCGGCTTGCAGCGCATCGCGCAAATGGCGGTCGCTGTGTGCATGCGCCAACTCGACAAATCCCATCCGTTGATAAAACGGTGCATTCCACGGCAGATCGCGGAAGGTGGTCAGCGTCACTGAGTTCAACTGCATCACGCGCGCTTGTTCAATGACTGCCGCAACCAGTGCGCGACCCATGCCTTGTCCTTGAAAAGCCTGACTGACGGATAGCTCCTCAATGTGCATGTGCTGATCAATGTCTACAGCACGAACAAATCCAGTCAGTTGCCCATCGCTATTTTCAGCAACCCACACGTACGCCTGTTCGATGGCCTGCAGATGTTGGCCAGCATCGGGTACCTCGGCATTTGCCAGCCACGCCAACGGCGGTTCAAGACGAAACAATTGCGCGGCCGAACGCTCGATCGCGGGGAGTGCAACCGCGTCAGCAGGGCTGGCGCGGCGTACGTCGAAGGTCATGTTGAGGCGCATCCTGCCGATCAAGAGGCCGACAGGTTACGGTTTCAGCCACAGCAATACATAGTCGTTTTTATCGAAACGCCCGCTCAACACCGGCTGCGCGCTTTCCAGCGGCGTGCCCTTGAGGGAGGGCAGATCATTGCGATCCATCATCAACCACGCCGGACCTTTGAGCGCCTCCAGTTGCTGGATCGAGTCACTGAACTGCGGTTGCAGATCCTGCTCGATGTTGACCATGAACTTGATCGCCTTCGCATCCTTGCCCATGCCGTGCAGCACCAGCCGCGCCGGGGTTTGCTGAACCTGGGCGAACACCGCTTGGCTGAATGACTGGGTGTCGTACAAACGGCGCTCCACCGGTTCGAATACCGCCGCGTACACCGTCCACAACGCCAACACCGCAGACAACGCCAATACCTCGACACGCCAACGCGGGAGCAACAATCGCGACAACGCCAAGAGTTGCAGCACGGCCAGCGCGATCAACACCCCAGATACGTCACTCAATTGCTCGGCAAAGCGCCGTCGAGCGACCAGTAACACCACCAGCAACAATCCGGGTGTAACCAGCCACAAGCCCAGCATCAAGCCGCGAAACCAACGAAACACACGACCATGCGCCACCTGAAATGGATACGCCGCGATGATCGCCGCCATCGGCAACATCGGCAGCAGATACCGGGCCTTTTTCGCCTGCGGAATCGACAAACCGACCATCACAATCAGTCCCGCCGCCGCGCAGTACTGCACCAGACGCAGCGCCGGGCCACGTTGCTGCGGCTTGCTCAGCCAGGTCGCCGCCAGTACCAGCAATGCCAGCGGATAGGCCAGCGCATAGTTGCCGAGCGAACTGGTGAAGTAATACAGCGAACCGCTGACGCCTTCGCTGCCGTCCATGCGCCCCATGAACTGCATGCGAATCACGTCCTGAAAGAAGACCGCACCACCGCTGAGTTTCGCCAGCCATAACAACAACCCGACACACGTGGCCAGCAACAGCGAAGCCAACACACCGAACACCAGCAACCGCGACCACTCACGGTTGAGCAGGTAATAACTGCAGAGCATGCCAGTCGGCACCACCAGACCAATCGGCCCGCGAATGCCGAAGCCGAGCAGCAGCAACGCGAAGATCAGCGGCCAGTGACGCCTGCCGGCAAAATGCTCATGGGCATAACCCAGATAGAACACCGCGAAGGCCACCGCCGCGAGCATCAAGTCCTGCGACACCGCGCGCACTTCAGTGACGAAACCGCTGGTGAGCATCAGCAACGCAATACTGATCAACGCCCAACGCCGCGAGTACGGCGCCAGCAGTCGATACATCAGCGTCACGATCAGCGCACCGGCGACGGCACTTGGCGCCCACGCAGTAAACGCATTCACCGCGCCGAACGGCAGCGACAGCAGCCAGATGAACAGCGTCGAAACCGCTGAATAATCCGCATACGGCTGACCATAGGTGGTCGGAAACACCGTCGGCCCATGGCGCAGCATTTCCTGCGCGAACAACACGAACCGCGAATCGAAACCGATCGGCGCCTGCCCGTAGACCCCGGCGATGAACACTAAAAACGCCAGCAGCCCTGCGATCAGGGACTGCCGGCGAATCTCAGGCGATAAGCTGATCAAGCGACGTCGGACGCGTGTGGCCATTGTTGCAGCGGGATCGGCAATTTGCGCGATTCACCACGGCCCATCGGGAAGTACTGGAAACCATTGCGCGCCAGTCGCTCGGCGTCGTACAGGTTGCGGCCGTCGAAAATCACCGGGGTGTTGAGGCGCTGTTTGATCAGATCGAAATCCGGCGCCTTGAACTGCTGCCATTCTGTGCAGATGATCAGTGCGTCGGCGCCGGGCAGTACCGATTCCGGCGTGCCCATCAGCATCAGCTTCGACTCGTCCGGGTAAAGGTTCTGGGTTTCCTGCATGGCTTCCGGGTCGAAGGCGCGCACGCTGGCACCGGCGGCCCACAGCTCCTCCAGCAGGACACGGCTTGGCGCATCGCGCATGTCATCGGTGTTGGGTTTGAACGCCAGGCCCCACAGGGCGAAAGTCTTGCCGCGCAGGTCACCCTTGTAGAACGCGTTGATGCGCTCGAACAACTTGTGTTTCTGCCGCTGGTTGATCGCCTCGACCGCTTGCAGCAAATCGCTGGAGCAGTGCGCTTCTTCGGCGCTGTGAATCAATGCGCGCATGTCTTTGGGGAAGCACGAGCCGCCATAACCGCATCCCGGGTAGATGAAGTGGTAACCGATGCGCGTGTCGGCACCGATGCCCTGGCGTACCGATTCGATGTCGGCGCCCAGGTGCTCGGCGAGTTCGGCGATCTGGTTGATGAAACTGATCTTGGTCGCCAGCATGCAGTTGGCGGCGTACTTGGTCAGCTCGGCGCTGCGCAGGTCCATGAACATGATGCGGTCGTGGTTGCGGTTGAATGGCGAGTACAGATCGCGCATCACATCGCGCACTTCATCGCCTTCGCAGCCGATGACGATACGGTCCGGACGGCGGCAGTCAGCAACGGCCGAGCCTTCCTTGAGGAATTCCGGGTTGGAGACGATATCGAATTGCAGCAGGCGGCCCACCTTGATCAAGGCTTTTTCGATGTGCGTGCGCAGGGTGTCGCCCGTGCCCACCGGCACCGTGGATTTCTCGACGATGATCAACGGCTGCTCACGATGCCGGGCAATCGCATCGCCGACCGACAGCACGTAACGCAGATCCGCCGAGCCGTCCTCTCGCGACGGCGTACCCACGGCAATAAACGCCACCCGAGCGTGCTGCACAGCGAGCTTTTCATCGGTGGTGAATTGCAGGCGTTTCGAATCCAGACCTTCACGAACGAGGCTGGCCAGCCCCGGTTCGAAAATGCTCACGTGACCCTGGCGCAACAGGTCGACCTTCTTCTGGTCGACGTCCATGCACACGACATCATGGCCGACCTCGGCCAACACAGCCGCTTGCACCAGACCGACGTAACCGCTGCCAAATACTGTGATTTTCATGGAGCACTCCTGAATTCGGGCGCACGAGCCGGACGAGTGTTGATGGTGATGACCCCGAGCATGACCAGCGCCACGCCCAGTGATTTAGTGAAACTGAAGGATTCGTTAAACAGCGGCAGACTGGCCGCCAACAGATACACCAGCGCATAGCTGATGCTCAGCAGCGAGTAAGCCCGGCCCAGCGGCAGATCGCGCAGGGCGGCGAGCCAGCAAAGCATCGACAGGGCGTAGGCAAAAACCGCCGCAATGACCACGGCCAGCGCCCGCCAATCGAGGCTGTCGATGTGCAGCCATTGTTCCGGCACGGGCAGGCGGGTCATGCTCCAGCGCATGCCCAGTTGCGCAGCGCTGACGAGGAACACGCTGCCCAGCGCGAAGGTGATGCCGCGACGTTGATTCATGACTGTTGCCCCAGCAAAACCACGCCACCGATCACCAATGCCACGCCAAACCAATGCTGGCGGTCGATGGATTCACGGAAGACGAAGCGTGCGATCAGGGTGATCAGCACGAAGTTGAGGCTGAGCATCGGGTAGGCGATGCCGACTTCCAGACGTTGCAACACCAGCAGCCAGACCAACAGGCCCGAGCCGAGGGCGAGCAGGGCCAGCCACAACCACGGCGAGCGCAGTTTGTCGGCCCATGTCGACTCGACACCGCGCCAACTCTCCACCGCGTATTTCTGCGCAATCTGCCCGAGACAGGTCAGCAGGCACGCGGCCAACAGCAGCAACAGGCTCATGACGCCTCCTTGGGCAGGATCATGATCACCAGGTTGCCCTGTTCGTAACGGACGCCGTCCTTTGGCAATCTGTCGATTTCGTCCAGTTCGTCCTGCCCCTTGACGCGCATCACCACGCCGACCGAACCGCTGCGGCGCGCCTCACGCATCCACTGTTGTACGTGTTCGGGATCAACCCGCTGTTGAATGCCGTCAGGATAGGCAAGACCATATTTCAATTCGCCTATCGTGTTGTACAACGCCACTTGTGGGGTTTTCAGGCGCCAGGCCAGCGCCGAAGCAGCGCCGAGGTCGTTGCTCAGCAGATGCGTGGTTTGCGAAAGTTCGGTGACGTGATGCTTGATGAACTGATCCGGCATCTTGTTGGCGACCACCGATTTGGGCAGCGCCGCCGGCAACACCGCGATCAGCAACAGGCTGCCCAGCGCCGGAGCCGCCCAGCATTGCAGCGGCAGAAAGGCTTGCAGCAGGTTGGCGATGATCCAGCCGATCAGGGCAATGAACACCAGCACCAGGCTGTGCAGTTCGTGGTCGTAGACCGGTTTGGTCAGTTGCAGATAGACCAGCGCGATCAACGTGACGATGCCCAGCAACAGATTCAGCACACCGTTGATGCTCAGCGCCCGACCTTGCTCCAGACGCAAACGATCGGCCAGCGCATTGCCCAGCAGCAACGCCATCGGCAGCAGGCACGGCAGGATGTAGGTCGGCAATTTGCCGTTGCTCAGGCTGAAAAACAGCAGCGGCATCAGCAGCCACAGCAGCAAAAACACGACTTTGGGCTGAGCGCGGCTTTGCCAGGCTTGCTTGAACGCGGTCGGCAACAACCCGATCCACGGTAGACTGAACGCGACCAGCAGCGGCAAGTAAAACCACCACGGCGCATCGTGTTGTGCGTCATCGCCGGCAAAGCGACGAATGTGTTCGTGCCAGAAGAAAAACCGCCAGTAGTCCGGTTCCTGCGCATGCACTGAAAGCACCCACGGCAGGCTGACGAGGATCGCCACGGCAATCGCCACCGGGCCGAACATCAGCAGTTCACGCCAGCGTTTTTGCCAGAGCATCCACGGCAGGGCGATCAGCACCGGCAGCAACCAGGCGAGAAAGCCTTTGGTCATGAAACCCATGCCACACGCCAGCCCCAGCACAGCCCAGGCCGCTATGCGCTTGCCGTTGGTGTGGCTGTCGACGGCAAACCACAGCGCCACCAGACTCAGGTTGACCCAAAAGCTGAACTGCGGATCGAGGTTGGCGTAACCAGCCTGACCGGCGACGATAGTGAAACTCATGTAGAGCAGGGCGCAGACGAAGCTTTTGCGCGGCTCGTTCCACAAACGCCGGGCGAGCAGATAGCACAACAGCACGCTCAACCCGGTGCTTAGCGCCGACGCAAAGCGCACGCCGAACAGGTTCTGCCCGAACAACGCCTGACCCAGCGCGATCATCCAGTAACCGGCAATCGGCTTCTCGAAATAACGCAGGCTCATGAAGTGCGGCGACACCCAGTTGCCACTGAGCAGCATGTCCTGGCTGATCTGTGCGTAACGGGTCTCATCAGGAATCCACAAACCGTGCGTGCCTAGCGGCAGCAGATAGGCCAGCAAGCAAATACCCAACAACAGCAGTGGCAGCGTCCAGCGTTTAATCATGCGCCTTGCACTCCCAGCCAGCCTTCACGGCCGTCGAGGGCGCCGCGTTGCACGCGACCCACGGGCAAGGTGTTGAAGAACTCGGGCAGCAAGTCGCCCAGTGGTTTGAAGTCGATTTGGCGCTGACGCGCATCGGCGAGTAATTGACGAAAACCCTCAGCCATCAGAATCCCTTCTACTTCGGCGTGAATGGTGTAGACGTTGAGTTGTTGCGGGCGAAAGTGATCAAGGATGAAACCGTTGAAATCCCGTGCCGCGACGATGGGGCCGACGACTTCGTCGAAGGTCGGCAGGTCCACCGGAATCTGCGGCGTGCCCGGCGTACCGTCGGCCAGCAAAGGGCGAAACAGGTGTTGCCCACGGCAATCGCTGTTGTAGCGAAAGCCGAAGGCTTGCTTGGCCTCGATCACGCGCTCGTCGGCACGCCAACCGGCGGCGGCCGAGCACTGGATTTTCTCGCCGAGAATGTCGCTCAAGGTGTCGACGCCCTGACGAATCTGCTCGATCAGTTGCGCGTTGCTCCAGCGCCCGGCGTTGGCCTGCCAGCTATGGTGATCCCAGGCATGCAAACCCACTTCATGACCGGCATCACGGGCCTGACGCATCAGGTGCCCGAGATCGCGGCCAATCGGCTTGCCCGGCCACGCGGTGCCGGCGAGCAGAATGTCCCAGCCGTACAGGCCGGCGGCATTGGAACGGAGCATTTTCCAGAGGAACTGCGGGCGGATCAGGCGCCACAGATGCCGGCCCATGTTGTCCGGGCCGACACTGAAGAAGAACGTTGCCTTGATCTGCGCCTCGTCGAGCATTTCCAGCAAGCGCGGCACACCTTCACGGGTGCCGCGAAAGGTGTCGACGTCGATGCGTAGACCGGCCTGCATCAATGCTTGTCCGCGATTTCGAGCATGGCTTCGCGCAAGAAGAAATCGAGCGTATTGCCGATGGTCTCGCGCATTTCCACGGTCGGCGTCCAGTCGAGCAGACGCTTGGCATTGGCGATGCTGGGTTTACGGTGTTCGACGTCCTGGTAACCGGCACCGTAGAACGCCTTGCTCTCGACATCGCGGAAACCGGCGAACGGCGGGAAGTTGTCGCGCAGCGGATGCGCTTCGAACTGACGCAGCAGCTCTTCACCCAACTGACGAATGCTGGCTTCGTTATCCGGGTTGCCGATATTGATGATCTGGCCGTTGCAGACGTCGTTGTCGTTATCGATGATCCGTGCAAGTGCCTCGACGCCGTCAGCGATGTCGGTGAAGCAGCGTTTTTGCTCGCCACCGTCGAACAGGCGAATCGGCGTGCCTTCGACCAGGTTGAGGATCAACTGGGTGATGGCGCGGGAGCTGCCGATGCGTGCCGAGTCCAGGCGATCGAGACGCGGGCCCATCCAGTTGAACGGGCGGAACAGGGTGAAATTCAGACCCTTGGCGCCGTAAGCCCAGATCACCCGGTCCAGCAGTTGCTTGGACACGGAGTAGATCCAGCGCTGCTTGTTGATCGGGCCGACCACCAGGTTGGAAGTGTCTTCATCGAAGTGTTTGTCCTGGCACATGCCATAGACTTCCGAGGTCGACGGGAAGATCACGCGCTTGTTGTACTTGACGCAGTAGCGCACCAGTTTCAGGTTTTCTTCGAAGTCGAGTTCGAACACACGCAGCGGGTTGCGGGTGTATTCGATCGGCGTGGCGATGGCCACCAGCGGCAGGACCACGTCGCACTTCTTGATGTGGTACTCGATCCACTCGGAGTGAATGCTGATGTCGCCTTCGACGTAGTGGAAGTGCGGATGGCTGCGCAGACGGTCGATCGCGTCGGAACCGATGTCCAGACCATAGACTTCGTAGCGGTCATCACGCAGCAGGCGCTCAGACAAGTGATTGCCGATAAAACCGTTGACGCCGAGGATCAGCACGCGAGTACGGCGTGGCGCACGGCCGGACTCGGCACCGCGCAACAGCGAACCGTCGACCAGACCCAGTTCACTGGCCAGTTGCGGGCCGCTGAGGAACAGACCGTTGTCGTTGCGCTGACCGGAGAGGATCACCAGCGAATCTTCGCCGCAGGCAATGCGCAGCGGATTGACGCTGATTACTCGGCCCGGTGCCTGGCCGTCGTTGCCCTTGGCAACTTCAGCGCTCCAGACGATCAGTTTGTGCTCGCCCACAGCGCAGAACGCGCCCGGGTAAGGTTGGGTCACGGCACGCACGAGATTGAACAGTTGCTCGGCCGGTTTCGCCCAGACCAGTTTGCCGTCCGCGGCGGTGCGACGACCGAACACCGTGGCTTTCGATTCGTCTTGTGGGGTTTCGCTGATCTTGCCTTGCAGCATGGCTGGCAAGGTGTCGCGCAGCAGATCCGTCGCGGCGATGCGCAATTTGCCGTGCAGGCTCAACGCGGTGTCGCTGCGTTCAATGGCGATACGCTGTTGGGCAACAATGGCGCCGGCATCGGCACGTTTGACCATACGGTGCAGGGTGACACCGGTTTCGGTCTCGCCGTTGACCAGCACCCAGTTGGCCGGGGCGCGGCCACGGTAGCTTGGCAGCAGCGAACCGTGCAGGTTGAACGCACCTTTTTTGGCCACGGCCAGCAACGACTCGCTCAGCAGGTTGCGGTAGTAGAACGAGAAAATGTACTCAGGGGCGAGCTTGGCAATCCGCTCGATCCACAACGGGTGGTTGACGTCTTCCGGCGCGTGCACCGGGATGCCTTTGTTGGCGCACAGTTGCGCAACCGATCCGTAGAACGCGTTCTCTTTCGGGTCATCGGCGTGAGTGAACACCGCCGCGATGTCATAGCCGCTGTCGAGCAGGGTTTGAATGCCGGCGCAGCCGATATCGTGATAAGCGAAGACAACCGTTTTTGCGCTCATGAGAGAACCTGATCATTGGAGGAGGAGAGACCGTCGACGGTGATGGCGCGCGGCGGCATGGCGGGTTGGCCGCGCAAGACTTTTTCAACGAAGAAACGCGGGCGGGCGCGCACGTCGCTGTACATGCGCCCGAGGTATTCGCCGAGCAGGCCCATGCCGATGAACTGGCCACCGGTGAACACGAACAGCACAGCGAACAGCACGAACATGCCGTCACCGGCCCAGCCGGAGCCGAACACCAGGCGCAGCACGATCAGTGCGGCGGCAAACAACACGCCGAGGCCAGCCATGGTGAAACCGACGATGCTCAGCAGGCGCAAAGGCGTGGTGGTCATGCAGGTGATCAGGTCGAACATCAGGTTGATCAGGCGCATTGGGCTGTACTTCGAATCGCCGTGCTCACGCTCGGCGTGGGCCACGACGATTTCGGTGGTGTGGCGGGCGAAGCTGTTGGCCAGAATCGGGATGAAGGTGCTGCGTTCACGGCAGGCGAGCATTGCGTCGATGATCGTCCGGCGGTAAGCGCGCAGCATGCAGCCGTAGTCGCTCATGGCGACGCCGGTGGAGCGTTGCACGGCGAGGTTGATCAGCTTCGACGGATAGCGGCGCAGGGCCGAATCCTGGCGGTTGCCGCGCACGGTGCCGACGACGTCGTAACCCTTTTCCGCTTCGGCAACCAGCCGGGGGATTTCTTCCGGCGGGTTCTGCAGGTCGGCGTCGAGGGTGATCACGACATCGCCTTTGCATTGTTCGAAACCGGCCATGATTGCCGCATGCTGGCCGTAGTTACGGTTGAGGATGACCGCCACGAACGGGCTGTCTTCACGGGTCGCGGCTTCTTCCAGAAGGTTGGCGGACTCGTCACGGCTGCCGTCGTCGACGAGGACGATTTCAAAGTCGTGACGCAGCATCTTGCAGGCGGCTTCAGTACGGCGCAGCAGTTCCGGCAGGCTGTCCTGTTCGTTGTAGACCGGGATGACGATCGACACACAGCGGATCGGATAGGTTTTCACGGGCGTTTGTCCATAAGGGTGGCGATGGCGCCGACCACGCGATCAAGGTCCTGATCGCTCATGTCGGGGAACAACGGAATCGAGCACAGCCGCGCCGAGTTCCATTCGGTGTTGGGCAGGTACAGATCGGGGGCACGCTGGCGATACCAGGTGTGCAGGTGGGTGGCGATGAAATGGATACCGGTGCCGATGCCCTGGTCCTGCAAGCCTTGCATGAAGGTTTCGCGGTCCATGCCGCAGCGCTCGCTGTCGATGCGCAGGATGAACAGGTGCCAGGCGTGGGTTTGTGCGTAGGCGGGCACGGCCAGCGGTTGCACCGGCAGGCCTTCGAGTTTTTGCCGGTAGGCGGCGGCCAATTCAGCGCGACGGGCGTTGATCGCGTCCAGACGCTCCAGTTGCACCAGGGCAATCGCGGCATTGATGTCGGCGAGGTTGTATTTGAACCCCGGTTCCATCACCTGGGCCTGCGGCTTGCGGCCACCCGTCAGGCGATCGTAGGCGTCAACGCCCAGACCATGGAACTTGAGCATGCGTACGCGGCTGGCCAGCGCTTCGTTGTCGGTGACGAACATCGCGCCTTCGGCACAGGTCATGTTCTTGATCGCGTGGAAGGAGAAAATCGCCGTGCCTTGCGAGCCGACGTGGCGGCCCTTGTAACGGGTGCCGGCAGCGTGGGCGGCGTCTTCGATGACCGCGATGCCGTGCTTGTCGGCCAGCGCATACAGCGGATCGAGATCGAACGCGGCGCCGGCGTAATGCACCGGGATGATCGCTTTGGTGCGTGGGGTGATGGCAGCTTCGATGCGCGCGGCATCGGTCATCAAGGTGTCGCGATCAACGTCGACGAACACCGGCGTGGCGCCGAGCAGGGAAATCATGTTGGCGGTCGAGACCCAGGTCTGCGACGGGGTGATGACCTCGTCACCCGGGCCAATGCCCAAGGCCAGCAAAGTGATGTGCATGCCGCCGGTGGCCGAGGAAAGTGCCACGGCGTGTTTGCAACCGACATAGTTGGCGAAGTGTTCTTCCAGTGCCTGGTTTTTAGGGCCGGTGGTAATCCACCCCGACCGCAATACTTGTTCAACGGCGGCTATTTCTTCATCGCCGATACTCGGACGGGAAAACGGCAGAAACGCTTGACTCATAAGAACCTCGAGGCGATAGCCATCCTTCAGCCGATTGTCTGAAAAACACGGAATTTCAAAGGGTTGAGATACCGGTCGGGGAATACCTGATTGACTTTCCAGTCCGCGGCCGGCAGGGTTGCAGGCCTTTCGGGGCAACCTGTTGTAACTAAGGTTATGCGCGTTTTTGTGAAAGGAACATGAAAAAACGGTCGGCGATTCGTCTATCTGTAAGCCATACAGCCACCGTTCAGACTTCTTCCGTTTATCGGCTGTTTTAGTAGAAAAGTCTTACGGAAGAGTCGCTCTTTATATAAGTTTCTTTGCACTTTTAAGTTGTTTTGTTGAACTGTTTTCTATTCAAGGCCGTTTCGTTTGATTGACTTGTCGAGTACTGAATCCACCCCGTCCAACACTAATCCGCTGACGCTTTATCTGGCCCGCCTGGCGCCGTCAAGCCAACTGACCATGCGTTATGTCTTGCAGGACGCCGCTGACCGTCTCGGTTTTGAAGACGTGGACATCGAGGAAATCCCCTGGCACGGGCTGCAACCGGAAGACGTCGTGGCGCTGGTCGCCGCGTTGCGCGCCGACGGTTATGCGCCGAATACCTCGTCGCTGTACGTGAATGCCGTGCGCGGGGTGATGAATGAAGCCTGGCGCATGAGCCTGATCAGCCAGGATCATCTGCTGAAAATGCGTTCGGTCAAAGGCATCGCCGGCACGCGGTTATCTCAGGGGCGCAACTTGAAGCGTACCTTGATCCACGAATTGATGGAGGTGTGCGCCGCCGATCCACGCCCGCAAGGCCTGCGCGATGCGGCGGTGATTGCGTTGTTGTACGGCACCGGCATGCGTAAATCAGAGTCGGTGGACCTGGACTTGAATCAGGTCGACTTCACTGAGCGCAGCCTGACCGTCACCGGCAAAGGCAATAAGCAACTGATCAAGTACGCACCGGCCTGGGCGTTCGCCAAACTCGATGCATGGCTGGAGCTGCGACGTTCAGAGCTGAAGGAGGGCGAGAGTGACGATGCCTTTCTGTTCAACCGCATCCGTCGCGGCAGCCATATCACTCGCGAGCGCATCACCAAACACGCGATCTATTACATCGCCCGCCAGCGTGGCACGCAGGTCGGGGTGAAGATCATGCCGCACGATTTCCGCCGTTCGTTTATTACGCGGGTGATCGAGGAGCATGATTTGTCGATTGCGCAGAAACTGGCGCACCACAGCAACATCCAGACCACCGCCAACTACGATGTGCGTGATGACAACGAGCGGCGGCGTGCGGTGGATCGCTTCGATCTGTAGGTCCGTCAGGACGGGGAAGGGCAGGTGCGCGCGTTGCCGGTTGCCGCCCGACTGATCTGCTCGGCCAGCCGTTTGACGTTGTGCTGCTGGGCCCCCACCAGATCATCGATGGTCGGGCCGGACGGTGTTTGCAGGGTCGAACGGCAGGTCAGCGAGCCATTGTCAGTGGCGCCGACGGGACGCAAGCGCCATTTGGCGTCGATCAGGCCGTACTGACCGGGGATCGAGTCGAAGCGTTGCACTTCGATGCGCACCGAAACGTTGCCTTGCCCACCGGTATTGCTCAACTGATCGGCCAACGCACCGCGCAACTCATCCGCCAGTGTCGCGCCCCACCAATCAGTTTCCAGAATCGCCAGGCCGCTGTTGCCCTGGCGGATAACGATTTGCGCACGGTCGACCTGCGGCGGCACGCTCAGCGCTTCAATCGGAATCTGCGCGCCGGTCCGTGTGTTGGCGATCTGCACCGGCGTCAGGGTGTGAAAGCTGATCGGGTCGCTGCGACAGGCGCTCAGCAGCATGAACGCAGCGAGCACGGTGATCTTTAGCGGTAAAGCCATTGTGTTAGCTCCTGTGCTCAATTGCGTGGCGGTCCTTTCAGATCGATAGGTGCTGCGTTATCGGGGCGACCACGAATCAGCGACTCCGGATGACGACCGAGGTAATCCGACAGCTCACGCAGCGAACGCGACATGCGCCCGAGTTCGTCGAGGGTTTCCGTGAGTTTCTCGCGTTGTGGCGAATCTTCGGCCAAGGTCGAACTGGCGGACTGCAAGGTCTTGCTGACGTCGGCGAGGGTGCTTTGCACACCGGGCAGGGTCTTGGCGTTGAACTGAGTCAGACCTTTGCGCAGTTCGATCAGATTGCTGTCGAGGTTGTTGGCGATGCGATCCACTGGCAACTTGTTGAGCTTGTCGACCACGGCTTCGAGTTTTTCCTGCAACTGTTCGAGGCTGCCCGGAACGGTCGGTAGAACGACCGGACGAGCGCTCGGGTCGAACGCGACTTTCTCCGCTTTCGGAAAGAAGTCCAGTGCCACGTACAACTGGCCCGTCAGCAGGTTGCCACTGCGCGCCTGGGCACGCAGGCCATTATCGACGAAGGTGCCCAGCAGGCGGATGCCAGCGGCTTCGTCGTTGGGGTCGTGCTTGAATTCGGTGAGCATCTTTTTGTAGGCCTGACCGAGACGCTGCGGGTAAATGACGATGCCGACGTTAAGCGGGAAGGTGCGTTTTTTCGCATCGAAATCCAGGTTGATGCCCACGACCCGGCCGATTTCCATACCGAGGAACTCGACCGGCGCATCGACCTTGAGTCCGCGCAGTGACTGTTCGAAACGCAGCACCATGTATTGCGCCTTGCCGTTCGGCGGGGCGAGGGCACTCTGCTGGTCGGCGAACAGTTCGAAATCCTTGTCGTCAGCGGCGGCCACATCGTTGGGACTGTAATCCGGAGCACGGAATGCAATACCGCCCACCAGCATCGTCGACAGCGATTCGGTCTTCACGGCAAAGCCGTTGGCACCGACATTGATGTCGATGCCGCTGGCATTCCAGAAACGGGTGTTTTCAGTGACGAACGCGTCGTTCGGCGCGTGAATGAACACCTCGATATCCACCCCTTTGCCTTCGGGGTTGAGGGCGTAGGTGACGACCTGGCCGACCGGAATCTTGCGGTAATAAACCGGAGAACCGATGTCCAGTGAACCGAGGTCCGGCGCATGCAGCATGAAGCGCTTGCCGGGTTCGCCGTAGGTGATCGGCGGCGGATTTTCCAGGCCTTTGAAGTGTTTGGCGCGGTTGTCGGCCTGACCGATGTCGGCACCGATGTAGTCACCGGAAAGCAGGGTGTCGATACCCGAAACGCCACCGGCGCCAATGCGCGGGCGCACCACCCAGAACTGTGAGTCTTCGCGCGTGAAGGTTTCCGCCTGTTTGGACAGTTTAATGGTGGCGTCGACGCTTTTCTGGTCGCCACTCAACTCGACGTCCGTCACCTGACCGATGACCACGTTGCGGTATTTGACCTCGGTCTTGTTCGCCGTCAGGCCGCTGCCGGTCTTGAAGTTGACGATGATCGTCGGCCCTTCCTGCATCACGTTGTGCACCACCAGCGAGATACCCACGAGCACCGCCACAATCGGCACGATCCAGACGAGTGAAATGCTGAAACGGCGGGTTTTGACTGGGGCTTGGCCTGGTGCTCGCGGCTCGTCGGTGGCTGACGACTTCATCCATGTCCTCCTCGATTGATTGGGCACTGAGCGTCAGGAACGCCAAAGCACCTCATCAATATAGAAGTGCTTGGCGATAGAGCAAATGTGAATAGCTCACCTGCCGCGACCTGATCGTTCCCACGCAGAGCGTGGGAACGATCAAAGCCGGGAACGATTAGAGCGTGTCAGCGCGGTTTGTGCTGTCAGCCGAGCATTTCCCGCAGGCGATACCAGAACATCCCCAGTGCCAGCAGCGGCGAGCGCAGGGCCGGGCCGCCGGGGAAGGTCATGTGCGGCACGCCGCTGAACACGTCCATGCCTTGGCTGTGACCGGCATGAATCGCCTCGCCGAGCAGTTTCGCGCACCAGTGCGTGACGTTCAGGCCATGGCCGGAATAACCCTGCGCGTAGAACACGTTCGGGTGCTGCTTGAGCCGGCCGACCTGCGGAAAGCGGTTGGCGGTGATGCCAATCTTGCCGCCCCACTGGTAATCGATGCGCACGTCGGCCAGTTGCGGGAAGACCTTGAGCATCTTCGGGCGCATGTAAGCGGCGATGTCCGCCGGATCGCGCCCGGAATAGTGGCAGGCACCGCCGAACAGCAGGCGCCGGTCCGCCGAGAGCCGGTAGTAATCGAGGCCGACTTTCTGGTCGCACACCGCCAGATTATGCGGGATCAACTGCGCGCCGCGTTCCTCGGACAACGGTTCAGTGGCGATGATGTAACTGCCGGCGGGCAGGACTTTGCCACTGAGTTGTTGTTCGAGGTCGTCCAGATGCGCGTTGCAGCCGAGCACCAGACTGCCGGCGCGCACTGAGCCCTTGGCGCAACGCACCTGAACGGTCGGACCGTGGATGATTTCCAGCACTTCACTCTGCTCGAAAATTCGCACGCCGAGTGACGCCGCCAGTCGTGCCTCGCCTTGCACCAGATCCAACGGGTGAAGGTGCCCGGACCCCATGTCGACCAGTCCGCCGGCATAGATGTCGGAATTCACCACTTGCTGGCGGATCTGCTCCGGGCCGATCAGACGGGTTTCGTGGGCGTAACCGAGTTCGGCGAGGGCGACCAACTCATCCTTGAAGGCCGCGAACTGCGCCGGGGTATTGGCCAGATCACAGAAGCCCCAGCGCAGATCACACTCGATGCCGTTGTCGCCGATGCGCTGACGCACCAGTTCCACCGAATCGATGCCGGCGCGCTGCAAATAACGCACGCCTTCCTGGCCGACATATTTGGCGAAGCCTGCAACTTCATGACCGATCCCGCGAATCAACTGACCGCCGTTGCGCCCGCTGGCGCCCCAGCCGACACGCCGGGCTTCGATCAACACCACCGACAATCCGCGCTGAGCCAGCTCGATGGCGGTGTTGACCCCGGTGAACCCGCCGCCGATCACGCAGACATCGGCGGTCAGGTCATCGTCCAAAAGCGGATAAGGTGTGCTCGCCCGGGCCGAAGCGGCGTAATAAGAGCGGGCGTGTTCCTGGGTGTACTGATTCATTTGTTCGACTTCACTTTGCTCCAGGAGCGGGTCATCAGACGCATGATCGCCTGGGGCGGGGTGGTAGAAATGTAGAGTTTATCGAGCACGGCTTGAGGTGGGTAAACCTCTGGGTTGTTGACCAGTTCCGGATCCATGAACTGCTTGGCGGCCGGGTTCGGGTTGGCGTAACCCACCGAAGCGCTGACTTTGGCGATCACTTGTGGATCGAGCAGGTAATTGATGAAGGCGTGGGCTTCTTTGGTGTTGCTCGCATCGGCGGGGATGGCCAACAGATCAAACCAGAGGTTGGCGCCTTCCTTCGGAATGGCGTAAGCGATGTTCACGCCGTTCTTGGCTTCCTTGGCCCGGTTGGCGGCCTGGAACACGTCGCCGGAGTAACCGAAGGCCACACAGATGTCACCGTTGGCCAGATCCGACACGTATTTCGAGGAATGGAAATAGGTGATGTACGGACGGATGCTGAGCAGTTTCGCTTCAGCCTTTTTATAGTCTTCCGGGTTTTCGCTGCGCGGGTCCAGGCCCATGTAATTGAGCATCGCCGGGAAGACTTCGTCGGCGGAGTCCATCATCGACACGCCGCACTGGGTGAGTTTCTTCAGGTTCTCGGGTTCGAACAGCACGGCCCAGGAATCGATGTGGTCGATGCCCAGCACTTGCTTGACCTTGTCGACGTTGTAGCCGATGCCATTGGTGCCCCACAGGTACGGCACCGAATGCTGGTTGCCCGGGTCGTTTTTCTCCAACAGCTCGAGCAGTTTCGGGTCGAGGTTTTTCCAGTTCGGCAGTTGCGAACGGTCGAGTTTGAGGAACGCGCCAGCCTTCACCTGACGCGCGAGGAAATGGTTGGACGGCACTACTACGTCATAGCCGGTGCGACCGGCGAGCAGTTTGCCTTCGAGGGTTTCGTTGGAGTCGAAAACGTCGTAGATCACCTTGATCCCGGATTTGCTCTGGAAGTCGGCGAGGGTGGTTTCGCCGATGTAGTCGGTCCAGTTGTAGATGCTGACCGTCGGCTGGGCGTGAGCTACAGCGCTAAACAGCACGCTCAGGGCAACCGGGAGTACGGATTTCAACAGACGCATTTCGACACCTCTTTTTCGAATGATCGTTCCCACGCTCTGCGTGGGAATGCCTCAACGGACGCTCCGCGTTCGGCTTTGGATGGGACGCGGAGCGTCCCGGGCTGCATTCCCACGCAGAGCGTGGGAACGATCGACACAGGGGATCTTTTGGCTTTGCTCAGACGCTCAGCATCAGGAACTCACGCTCCCACGAACTGATCACGCGTTTGAAGTTTTCATGCTCGGCACGCTTCACCGCGACGTAGCCACGGACAAACTTGTCGCCCAGGTACTGCGCAACGGCCTCGCACTCTTCCATTTGCGTCAGCGCTTCCTCGATGGTGATCGGCAGGCGCAGGTTGCGGCGCTCGTAAGCACGGCCATGGACCGCAGCGCTCGGTTCGATGCCTTCAACCATGCCGATGTAACCACAGAGCAGGCTCGCGGCGATTGCCAGGTACGGGTTGGCATCGGCGCCCGGCAGACGGTTTTCCACACGCATGGCTTCCGGGCTGGACGTTGGCACACGCAGGCCGACGGTGCGGTTTTCTTCGCCCCATTCGACGTTGACCGGCGCCGAGGTGTCCGGCAGGAAGCGGCGGAACGAGTTGACGTTTGGGGCGAACATCGGCAGCACTTTCGGGATGTACTTCTGCAAACCACCGATGTAATGCAGGAACAGTTCGCTCATCTGCCCGTCAGCGTTAGCAAAGATCGGTTTGCCCGTGGCGATGTCCACCACGCTCTGGTGAATGTGCATGGCGCTGCCCGGCTCGTCGCCGATCGGCTTGGCCATGAAGGTCGCCGCAACGTTGTGCTTGAGCGCGGCCTCACGCATGGTGCGCTTGAACACAGTGATCTGGTCCGCCAGATCGAGGGCGTCGCCGTGACGGAAGTTGATTTCCATCTGCGCCGGGCCGTCTTCGTGGATCAGCGTGTCGAGGTCCAGGCCTTGCAGTTCGCACCAGTCGTAGACGTCTTCGAATAACGGATCGAATTCGTTGGCGGCGTCGATGGAGAACGACTGACGACCGCTCTCAGCACGGCCCGAGCGGCCGAGTGGTGCCTTCAGCGGCAAGTCCGGGTCTTCGCAGCGTTGGGTCAGGTAGAACTCCATTTCCGGCGCCACAATCGGCTTCCAGCCTTTGTCGGTGTAAAGCTGCAAGACTTTCTTCAACACGTTGCGCGGCGACAGTTCGATCGGGTTGCCAAACTTGTCGAAGGTGTCGTGGATGACGATGGCGGTCGGCTCGATCGCCCACGGAATCACGTAGACCGCGTCAGCCACGGGCTTGCAGACCATGTCGATATCGGCAGGATCGAGCAGGTCGTAGTAGATGTCGTCGTCGACAAAATCCCCGGTTACCGTTTGCAGCAGGACACTTTCCGGCAGGCGCATGCCTCGCTCATGCAGGAACTTGTTGGTCGGTGCGATCTTGCCGCGGGCAATGCCGGTCAGGTCGCTGACCACACATTCGACTTCGGTAATCTTGTGATCTTTCAGCCACGTGAACAGCTGATCGAAAGGGGCATTCATAAAGACCTCGTTATTGGTTTTATAGACGCCGGGGAGGGCGGGTTTCATCTTCCGCCCCTTCCCCTGTGGCGCGTTGACGACTATCTTGGGCGAGCCTTGCAGTTCCATCTATCCACTTTAAGCAGCACCAAAGCGCACCAAAAGAGTGCGCAAGGTCACCCCATGACAACGTGCAATTCGCTCCAGGTTCAAGCGTTCAACACCGCCGATGTGGCCGAACAAGTCCGCGCCACACCGGGCTGGGTCCAGCATTACCAACAGATGTCGCCGGGCCATTTCGCCGGGCAGATCCGCTATCTGGATCTGCAGGGCGTCGAGGTCTACGAAGAGCAGATGAACACCCGCGTCGAGCAGAACTTCAGCGCGCCGTCGGGTGCTTTGGCGTTCTGTTTCGATCGCAGCGACAACGCGCTGTATCTGCTCAATGAAGAGAGCCGCAACATCTGGATCACCCCGGAGAATTACCAGGAAATCGCCGTGGTGTTCGGTCCGGAGTTTGTCCGTCAGCACGGTCTGAATGTGGCGAAACTCGAAGGGTTGTTCATGACCCAACTCAACTGCGGGCAGAACGCCTTGTTCAGTCGCTGGTTAAGCTCAACTCTCACGAAGTTGTCACAAGCTGTTGATCTGCTTGATAAAGATGCGCTGACAAAGCAACTGCTCGAAGACTGTCTGTTCATTCTCGACAACGCTCATACCAGTCTCGATCGCGGCGGACTACAGCGGCGCACCGAAGAACGGATGATCATGAAACGGGTTGGCGAGTGGGCGGCCGATTCGCCGGAAGACACGGTCAATCTGCTGGAGCTTTCGCAAGTGGCCGGGGTGCCGTTGCGCCAATTGCAGCAGGCGTTCAAGGCCTACACCGGGATGACCCCGAGTCACTGGCTGCGCCTGCGCCGGTTGAACAGCGCACACCGTGAATTGCTCAAGCGCCGGCCAACGGAGACCACCGTGGCCGAGGTGGCGATGCACTGGTCGTTCTGGCATTTGGGAAGGTTTTCCAGCAGTTACCGGGCATTGTTCAAGGAGTTGCCGAGCGAGACCTTGAAGCGCTCATGAATGCCGTCGCGGTTAAAAAGGCTTTGTCTCGACGCTGAAGTTAAATAGAATCACTCTCATTTGAAACTGACTTCGCGCAGGACTCTTGAGATGACTGAAGCAGCGACGCCATCGCCGCAGCACCTGCACGAACTGTATCGCGACCATCGAGGCTGGCTGGAAACCTGGCTGCGGCGGCGCATGGGCAACGCGTGGGATGCGGCGGACCTGAGCCAGGATACCTTCTTGCGCGTGCTGTGCAGCGCTCAGCCGATTGCAGATATGCGCGAGCCGCGCGCGTATCTGCTGACCGTGGGCAAACGCCTGCTGAGCAATTTCTACACCCGCCGCAGCCTGGAAAAGGCCTATCTCGAAGCCCTCGCGCAGTTGCCCGAAGAATGCGTGCCGTCGCCCGAGCAACGTTGGCTGCTGCTGGAAACCCTGCAAGCGCTGGATGAACTGCTCGATGGTTTGCCCCGAGCTGTGCGCCGGGCGTTTCTGTGGAGTCAGTTCGAAGGTGTGGGTTATCGCGAAATTGCCGAGCGCCTACAGGTCTCCGAACGCAGCATAAAACGTTATATGGCACAGGCTTACGAGCATTGCTTGATGTTGGATCTATGATGCGTGTCGCGCCCAGCAACGAAGCGCGCGAAGTCGCCCGTGCCGCCGCACAGTGGTTGGCATTGCTCGAATCCGGCGAGGCCAGTGAAGCCGATCACGTGCGACTGAAGCACTGGCGCGACAGCGATAACCGCCATGAAAACGCCTGGCAGAAGCTTCAATCGTTGCGTCAGCGCTTTTCCAGTCTGCCAGCAGAATTGGCCATGGCCACACTCGATCGCCCGGATCTGGCGCGGCGGGCAGCTCTGAAAAGGGCGCTGGGTCTGGCGGCGCTGGTGCCGACGGCGTGGTTGATCGGTCGCCAGTTGCCGCTCGACGTCTGGCGCGCGGATTTGCAAACTTCCACCGGCGAACACACGCGAACACGGCTGGCCGACGGCAGCACCTTGCAACTGAACACCGCCAGTGCGGTGAACGTCGATCTGGCCAGCCGTCAGTTGACGTTGGTGCGCGGCGAAATGGCGCTCAACGTTCCGGGTAGCACGGCGTTGACGGTCAACGCGCCGTACGGTCGGATCGTTGTCAGCCGCAGCGAAATCTGCGTGCGCCTCAACCAGCGTGACTGCAACGTGTCGGTGGTCAGCGGCTCGGCGCAATTGCAGCCGTTGCGCGGGCCGGCACTTTGGTTGAGCGCCGGGCAACAGGTCAATCTGCACGCTTCCGGCGCCGGGCCGGTCGCGCTGTTCGACGCAAAAATGCCGGGCTGGCGTGACGGTGTGTTGATGGCGCAAAACCAGCCGTTGGGGGACTTTCTTCGCGAGTTGAGCCGTTATCGCTCAGGGCTTCTGCGCTGGGAGCCGGCACTTGAACGTCTGCGTGTCACCGGCAGTTTCCGCCTCGACGACACCGAAAAAGTGCTGACGCTGTTGGCGGCGAGCCTGCCGTTGGAGGTGCATTCGCGCACGCGTTTCTGGGTAACGCTGGCGCCGCGAAAAAATTTCGTCTGAAGCCTGTCCCTTTTTTTCGCCTCACCGGTCATTGCAGGTAAGTGAACAAAATCGAGAGCTTCTTCCAATGCCCGCAGTATTCCCAAGTCGTTTGCGTCCGTTGTTGCAGTTGAGCCTCCTGCTGAGCCTGAGTGCCAGCCCTGTGTTGATCCAGACCAGTTGGGCCGAAGACGCCCGGCGCAGTTATCAGGTACCGGCTGGCAGCCTGAGTGCCGCGCTGACGCGGTTTGCCGGGTTGGCCGGGGTCAATCTGTCGGTGGATCCGGCGCTGGTCAGCGGGCGCAACAGTAATGGTTTGTCCGGCGAATTTGGCGTGGAGGAGGGGTTCACCCGGTTGTTGCTCGGTTCTGGTTTGCAACTGCAACCGCTGGGTGAGTACGCTTACACCCTGGTGCCCGCAGCGGAGGCCGGCAGCCTGCAACTGGCGCCGACTTCGATCCTCGGTGCGAGCGATTCGACAGGCGCTGATGTCTTTGCAGGCGGCCAAGTCGCGCGGCGCGGTTCGCAGGGTTTGCTGGGGTCGAAAGATTTCATGGAAACCCCGTTCAGCATGACCACCTACACCAGCGAGACGGTGAAAAACCAACAGGCGCGCACGCTGGGCGATCTGATCGCCAGCGACCCGTCGGTGCGCGCGACCAACCCGGCCGGTGGTCGTTACGAGCAATTCACCATCCGTGGTTTCAGCCTGTTCAACAGCGACGTGGCGTACAACGGGCTCTATGGCGTGCTGCCGACGTACACCATTGACATGGAAATGGCCGATCGCGTCGACATTCTCAAAGGCCCGAGTCAGCTCATCAACGGCATCTCGCCACGGGGTAGCGTGGGCGGGGGCATCAACGTGGTGCCCAAACGTGCCACAGACAAACCGATCACCTCTCTTACGGCCAACTATGCGTCGAACAATCAGGTTGGCGGCGCGGTGGATGTCGGCCGGCGGTTCGGTGAGGACAATCAGTTCGGCTTGCGTTTCAACGGCGTCAAGCAGTCCGGTGATACCGAGTGGGATCATCAAAGTGTGGACCGCGATATGGCCGTGCTCGGCCTGGACTTTCGCGGTGAGCGGCTAAGGCTTTCGACCGACATCGGCCACACCGAGCGCGATACCGATGCACCGCAAGAGCGCGTGCAAGTCGCTGCCAATGCCAAGGTGCCCAACGCCAAGGATGTGCGCGATAACTACGCGCAACCGTGGACTCAGGCGAAAACCGAGGACACCTTCGGCACGCTCAACGCTGAGTTCGACGTCAATGATTCGGTGATGCTGTACGGCGGCGTCGGCGCGCGCAAAAGTAATCATGACTTCTTGCGCCACGCCGTTTCCGTCACCAACGATGCCGGTGATTTCAGCGTTCAACCGCGTGATTTCACCCGCGACGAGAATGTCCGTACCGCAACGGCCGGCGTGCGCAACTGGTTCCATACCGGGCCGGTGAGCCATGAGGTCAATCTGGCCGCCAGCTACTTCTACATGGATTTCGAGAACGGCGGCGCGCGTTACGCGGCCGGGCGCAGCAACCTGTATGACCCGGTGCAAACCGCGAAACCCGGCACGCCGACGCGCTACGACGCCAAGGTCTACACGGAAAACCGCTTCAGCGGCGTGGCGTTATCCGACACCCTGGGCTTTTTCGACGATCGATTGCTGCTGACCCTCGGTGCGCGCTGGCAACGGGTGAAAGTCGATGACTGGAGCGATGACGTCAAAGGCGACACGGCGTATGACGAAGAAAAGGTCTCGCCCTCGGGCGGGATTCTGTTCAAGGCTACGGACAAATTGTCGCTGTACGCCAACTACACGGAAGGCTTGAGTCAGGGCAAGGTCGCGCCGTCGACGTCAGTCAACGAAGACGAAATCTTCCCGCCGTTTATCAGCCGTCAGGTCGAGATCGGAGCGAAGTACGACGCCGGTTCGTATGCGTTAACGGCAGCAGTATTCAGGATCAAGCAACCCGCCTATGAAACCAACGCTACGACCCGGGTCTTCGGCCCGAACGGCAAACGACAGAACAACGGCGTGGAGCTGAGCATGTTTGGCGAACCGCTCAAAGGCCTTCGGTTGCTCGGCGGCGTGATGTACATCGACAGCGAGCTGACCCACACCACCAACGGCACGTTCGACGGCAATCGCGCGCCGGCCACGCCGAAATACAACGTCAATCTCGGCGCCGAGTGGGACGTGCCGACGGTGCAGGGCTTGACGTTGACCGGGCGGGGCATTTATTCCAGTTCGCAGTATCTGGATCAGTCGAACAACAAGGAAATCGACTCCTGGGAGCGCTTTGACGTGGGTACGCGGTACGCCTTCAAGGTTGATGAGAAAACCATCACCCTGCGCGCCAACGTCGAGAACGTGCTGGATAAACGCTACTGGAGTTCAGCAGGCGCTTCGGATGACAGTGAACCGGGGCTGACGTTGTCGACACCGAGAACTTATCTGCTTTCAGCGACGGTGGATTTCTGATTCCACTCGGAAAATCAAAAGCGTGCTCTCAGCGAGCTGACCCACTCTTATAGTGATGTCCTGACCACCAATGGACAGTCAACTCGCTGGGTTCCCGAAAGCTCCAGGGTCTCGATCAGATGCCGTGCAGCCTGGCGCCCAATTTCGTAGTACGGCAGTTGCACGGTGGTCAGCGGCGGGATGAACAACTCGGCAATGCCGATCATGTTGTCGTAGCCGAGCACGGCGACATCGTCGGGAATTTTCAGGCCACGCCCCAACAACAACTGATAGGCACAAAAGGCAATGCGGTCGTTGCCACAGATCAAAATATCAAATTGGGGACGACCATCAATGACATGCCGGTCGAGGATAGCGGCTGTTTCACCATAGGCATCATGATCGGAAAGGTCATATTGCAGGAGCGTGTCCGGCGCCAGTCCGAATGCCTGACAGGCACGCTGCAGGCCTTTCTGCCGCAGCCCCCATGCCAGACTCTGTTTCGGCAGATTGATACACAGCGGACGCTTGTAGCCGAGGCTCAACGCGTGGTGTACGGCGCGATACTGGCCCATTTCGTCGTCGGGTACATAGCTGACGAGGCTGCTGTCATCTGCCAGACAATTGGCGAGCACCAGAGGCTTGCTCTTCAAGCGCTCGGGAATGCTGACCTGGCGAAACCCCATGGCGCTGAAGATCAAGCCGTCCGGACGGTGCGACAGCATCAGGTCGATGTTCTGGTCGGTGGGCGGGTTGCTTAGCAGGTTGAGGATAAAGACATTCCAGCCGGCCTCCTGCGCGGTCTGCTCAATGGACAGCAGCAGCTCGACCGCAAAGGGTGTGGTCGCAGTGTCCAGCGCGAACACACCGATGGTTCGTGACTGCAGGTTGTCACCGCGCATCTTGCGCGCTGACAGGCTGGGTACGAATTGCAGTTCATCAATGGCACGACGCACCCGTAGAAGGGTTTCGGGGCTCAGTTTTTCCGGACTATTGAGCGCTCGAGACACCGTCATCAGGGACACGCCGGCCAGTTGTGCAACGTCTTTCACTGAAGTCATGCGAAGTGCGGCCGGTCAGGTTGACGCAGAATCATGACACAGGGCCCGGGCTTCTCGCGACCCGAATGACGCCGCTCATGACCATCCCGAACCCAGAGGCCATGCCTTGGCAATCGAGACGCGCCCGCCACCCCCGCTTGCCACCAGCTTCACGCCCAGACTGTCGGAACGCGGATAGAGGCGACTGCTGAGGCTGAAGCGGCCGTTTTCGTCGAATACCTCGATGGATGAGCGATCAAGAAACACGCGCAGTTCCAAGCGCTCTTGCGTCGGGTCTATCGCCACGCTGCGCTGGCCTGTGACTTGCGCACCCGAGCGGCTGCGATCAAGCACCAGACGCTGCAGTGATGCATCGTAATAGAGCAGGGTTTCTTCACGGCCATCGTCGCTGCACCGCAAGGCGACTCCCAAGTGGCCGTCAGTGCAGCCGAGCAGATCGAGATGCACATGGATTTCGAGCATGTCGCCGTTTACCTCCGGCACCCAGCGGGCTCCCGATGCTTCCCACCAAGGCGTACCCGGCAATGGCGCCATTCGCAGCGCGCTGAGCTCGCGTGCCGGATACACGCGAAGGCGATCGGCGCGCAGTTCAAGTTCGCGGGGCAATCCGAGCATGCCGCACCAGTGATGGGCCTGGCTCGGCATCGGGCTTTCCCACATGTCCAGCCATGCCCATACGAGGCGCCGACCATCGGCGGCCAACAGCGTTTGCGCTGCATAGAAATCGTGGCCGTTATCCAGCTCGATAAAAGGCCCGCCGGTGAAGTGCCACTGGTTGTCGAGCTGGCCCACTCGATAACCGGTCTGGTATTTGTTGAGCCGATCGTAACCGTCGGCTTGCATGCCTTGCGGAGAGTACAGCAGCACATCGCGTCCATTCAGGCGAAACAGGTCCGGGCATTCCCACATATAGCCATCGCCCTCGCTGCCGGCGGACACATAGTCGAGGAATTCCCAGACGTGCAGATCCGTGGAGCGGTACAGCGGCAGTAGCGGTGTGTCGCCCAGACGTGCGCCGGCAATCAGGTACCAATAGCCATCTTCCTGCCAGACCTTGGGGTCGCGGAAATGCATGATGGCGTCTTGCGGCGCGCTGTTGATCACTGCGCCGTGTTTGACGAAGCGGATGCCGTCGTTGCTGGTTGCCAGGCACTGAACCTGTCGAATCAAGCGCTCGTCACCCACTTCGCCCAGCCAGGTGTGCCCGGTGTAGATCAGGGCTAGGGTATCGCCACAGACCACCGCGCTACCGGAGAAACAGCCGTCGCGGTCGCACTCATCGCCGGGTGCCAGCGCAATGGGCAGGTGCTGCCAATGAACCAGATCGGCACTCTTGGCGTGGCCCCAATACATCGGCCCCCATTTCGCGTCGAAGGGATGATGCTGATAGAACACGTGGTACTCGCCACGGAAGTACACAACCCCGTTCGGGTCGTTCATCCAGCCTGCCGGCGGGGCAATATGGTAACCGGGTCGATAATCCTCAATGACGCGGGACTGGTTGTCAGCCAGTGCGCGCTGCGCAAGGTCAAGGGGCGAAGACATGAGATCGCTCGGGGTATTCAAAGACAAGGTCATAGGGCGTGTGCTCGGATTGAGCGTAGAGAGAGGTCATCAGCCATGGATTCAATGACTTTCGGGTGGCGCTTCAATGCCAAGCCGTCGGCGTCGAACAGGTGGATCTTGTCGATGTCCGGCTGCAGTTCGACCCGATCGCCTGTTTGCCAACCGGCGTTGACTTCACAACGACAGATCAATGGCTCGTCCTGCCCGGTATCCAGGTGCACATAGGTTTCACTGCCCAGGTATTCGACCCCGGTCACGACGACGCCAGCGCTTCCCGGCGCAGCTTTGAGTGATAGGTGTTCCGGGCGAACGCCCAGGCTCAGCGAGGCATCTGCCGCTAGGTTCGAGCTGTCGAAGGGCAGGGTGGTCATCCCCAAAACCGGAGTATCAACCAGGCTGGTTTCGCCCGGCGCATGCAAGCGTGCCGGCAGGAAATTCATTCTCGGCGAACCGAGAAAACCGGCGACAAAGCGGCTGGCCGGGCGCTCATAGAGTTCGCGCGGTGAGCCGACCTGCTCGACGTGACCGCCATTGAGCACAACAATTTTGTCGGCCAGGGTCATCGCTTCGACCTGATCGTGGGTGACGTAGATCATGGTTGAGCGCAGTCGGGCATGCAGCCGGGCGATTTCGTTGCGCATCTGCACCCGCAAGGACGCATCCAGGTTGGACAGCGGCTCATCGAACAACAGAATGTCCGGCTCCCGTGCCATGGCCCGGCCCATGGCCACACGCTGACGTTGCCCTCCAGACAGTTCTTTTGGTTTGCGTTGCAGCAGTTTGTCCAATTGCAGGATTTGCGCAGTTTTCAGTACCCGCTCGCGCAAGCTGCTCTTTTCAGTTTTGGCCAGTTTGAGACCAAAACTGATGTTGTCGTAGACGCTCATGTGTGGGTACAGCGCATAGGACTGAAACACCATGCCGACGCCACGTTCGCGCGGTTCGAGGTCGTTGACCCGGCTCCCGTCGATCAGCAGGTCGCCGGCGCAGATCGAATCCAGTCCGGCGCTCAGCCGCAGCAGCGTCGACTTTCCGCAGCCCGAAGGACCGACGAACACCACGAATTCACCCGCAGCGATCTCCAGGTTGATGTCGCGAAGAATCCGCGCGCCGCCCAATTGTTTGTTGACGTTGTCCAGTTTCAATTTCATCACGATGCGGTTCCTTGTCTTTATTGGGCATCAACCCTTTAACGCGCCGGCAGTGAGACCGGAAACGATTCGGCGCTGGAAGATCAGCACCAGAATCACCAATGGGACGGTGACCAACACCGAGGCGGCCATCAACAAGCCCCAAGGCAACTCATGGGGGCTGCCGCCGGAAATCAAGGCAATGGCCACCGGCACCGTGCGTTGGCTGTCGGTGAGGGTGAACGTCAGGGCAAACAGAAACTCGTTCCACGCGGCGATGAAGGCCAACAAGCCAGTGGTGACCAGGGCGGGCCAGAGCAGCGGCAACAGCACGCGGGTCAGCGTCACCCACGGGGACGCACCATCCATGATTGCCGCTTCCTCCAGTTCATGGGGGAGTTGGCCCATAAAGGTGGTCAGCACCCAGACGGTGAAGGGCAGGGTGAAAATCGTGTAACTCAGGATCAACGCCCACGACGTGTTGTACAGGCCCAAGGCGCGGATCACTTCGAACAGTCCCGACAGCACCGCGACCTGGGGAAACATCGACACGCCAAGCACCATCATCAACACCGTGCCACGCCCACGGAATTTCACCCGGCCCAAGGCATAAGCAGCGGTCAGGCTGAGGAACAGCGCCAGGGTGACCACGCACAGCGCAACCACCAGCGAATTACCGATTGCTCGCAGGAATGAGGCCTGGTGGAGGACCGCCGCGTAATTGGAGAAGTCAGGATTTTCGATCCAGTAGCTCACCTCGAACAAGGCGCTGGAGGGCTTCAGCGAGGTCACGATGGCGTAGTAGAACGGGAAAACCGCATACAGCAGCAACACCCCGATCAGGCACCAGAATCCGAGGCGCAACAGCGCTTTTTTCAGCAGGCGCGGGCTCATGCGCGGACCTCCAGTTGACGGCGTCCGAGGTAGAGGTAAAGCATGGCGATCACTGCGACCACGAGAAACAACAGCGTCGACGCCGCGCTGCCGTAACCGACGTCCTGAAACTCCACCAGGTGCTGGCGGGCATACACCGACATGCTCATGGTGCTCGACGAGTTCGAGGTCAGCACATAGATGACGTCGAATACCCGCAGCGAATCAAGAATGCGGAAGATCGCCGCCACCAGCAGTGCAGGCATCAACAGTGGCAGGGTGACGCGCCAGAACACTTTCAGCGGATGAATGCCATCGACCCTGGCCGCTTCGTAGCAATCGCTCGGCAACATCTGCAAGGCCGCCAGCATCAGCAGCGTGACGAAAGGCACGGTCTTCCAGACATCAACGATGATCACCGCCCACATCGACAGGTCGGCATCTGCCGTCCAGGCCAGGGGAGCATCAATCAGGCCGAGACTGAGCATCAGGTGATTGATGATGCCGAACTGGTCGTTGAGCATCCATGACCAGATCTTCGCCGAGACAATCGTCGGAATCGCCCACGGAATCAGAATCAACGCCCGCACCAGAGAACGGCCGGTGAATTTGATGTTCAGCAGCAACGCTACCAATAGCCCCAGCACGACCTCCAGTCCCACCGAGACCACCGTGAAATACAACGTGTTACGCACCGCATTCCACCACTGCGGATCGACGAGGATGCCCGACCAGCCGGAATCGCTGAACAACAGATAATTGCTCAAGCCTATGAAGGTTGCGCCACCGGTGTCTGCCAGGCTGGCGTCAGTCAGGCTGAACCAGAATGTGCGCAGCAGCGGCCACGCGGCCACGAGGGCCAGGCAGACCAGCATTGGCGTCAGAAACAGCCAGGCAGCGCGCACCCGGCGCCGTTGTACAGGCGTTTCCCTCGTGAGCAGAAGCTCGTCAAAGGGGGCATGGGTCGTAGAGACAGACATGGTGATTTCCTTCCTTGTGGCTTACCAGTTCCGGCGTTTGATACGCGTGAGTTCACTTTCCAGTTCGGCCAGTGCCTGATCCACGGGCAACTCGCCCGCCAGCACGCCATGCACCCGATCGAAGAAGGCATTGGAGACCCGTGGATAACGATCGGCGGTGATGGCGGCGGGGCGCATGACCCCAGCGTTGAGAATGCTGTGCAGCTGAGCGTAATAAGGCATGGCCGCGAGCAACTCGGGATCTTGATACAGCGACTCGATCACCGGGTTATAGCCACCTGTCAGAGCGCGATGTTTTTGCTCTTGGGCACTGGTCAGGTAGCTCACCAGTTCTGCGGCAAGTTTGGGATGAGCGCTGTAACGCGATACCGCCAGGCCCCAGCCACCAAGGGTGGAGGCATGCTCGCCGGTTTCGCCGCCGCGGGGCAGGGGAGCGACGCCGACCTTGTCTTTTACGGCACTGTCCTGGCTTTGCACCAGGGCCCAGACATAAGGCCAGTTACGCATGAATAGCGCATTGCCCGACTGGAATACACCACGTCCTTCTTCCTCGGTGTAATTGAGCACGCCACGCGGGGAGATGTCTCCGACCCAACTTTTCGCCAGCGTTAACGCCGCTCTTGAGGCCTGACTGTTGACCACGATGTCGCCGCGTTGATTGATCAGGCCGCCTTGCGGCTGGCTGCTGATCCACTCCAGCGCATTGCACGTCAGCCCCTCGTAGGCACGTCCCTGAAAGATGTAACCCCAGGCATTGGCGTTCCCGGCGTTGCGTTCAGCCTGTTGCACATCCCTGGCGGTAGCGGTCATTTCCTCCCACGTTTGAGGAACCTGTTTGTTGTATTTCTCAAGCAAGTCCTTGCGGTAATACAGCAGCCCCGAGTCGGTGAACCACGGCATCGTCACCAGCCGACCGTTGACCGTGGCGTTATCGACCTGGGCCTGGAAGTAGCCGTGGGTCGCGTTGGCGGGAAGCACCTCCCGCAGATCCAGCAGGTGTTTTGCCAGCATCCCCGGCCACACCATGTCGATTTGAATGATGTCGATGTCGGTGGACTGCGCACTGAGGATCTGCTGGTAGAACGACAACCTCTCGGTTGCCGAGTTAGGCGTGGAGACCACCTCGACGTTGTTGCCGGTCTGTTTCGACCATGTCTCGACGGCCTCTTTGCACAGTTGCAACTCCGCACCCACGGCACCGCAAGAGATCGTCAGATCGGTTGCGTTCGACACGGATGGCAGTGCGGCAGACAGGGTGATCAATGCAACGGGCAGGAGCGATTTCAGGTGTTTCATCGAGCGTCCTTTATTTTTGTTTTTAGAAAAGTTAACGTTAACATCGCCAAATGTAGCAGCGTATTTGCGATGAGGCATCCTTTTTTTCGTCGATTGCGACAACTCGCAACGCACGTAAAAAACGGCCGTTTGCGTCAACCAACAATAAAAACAAAACAGGGATTTCATATGCACAAAGCAACAGGCTGGCTACTGGCAGGTGTGCTCGGCACATCCGCAGCGACCGCTCAGGCCGCGACACTGGAAGAGCGCATGGCCGCACTTGAGGCGCGTGCCAGCGCAGCGGAAAAGCGTGCAGCCACGGCCGAACAGCAGACCCAGGCACTTGCCCGGGAATTGCAGCAGGTCAAACGCGCGGCGCCGCCCTTGCAACCCGTCGCCTCTAACGCAACAGCCATTTCGGCACCTGCTCTGGACACCCGACTGGCAAAACTCGAAGCCCGTCAGCAAAGCCTGGAAAAGGAGGGCAGTACTGGGAACCTCACCGATGGGTTCAGCTTCAACGGCTATGCGCGCTCCGGATTGCTGGTCGACGAGGGGCTGGGTGGCGGGCGTGGCGGCCCTTATACAACGCCGGCCGGTTCGGTGGGCGGGGCAGTCGGGCGACTCGGTAACGAGGACGACACCTACATGCGTATCGACCTGTCGAAAGAGGTCTATGCGCAAAACGGTACCCGTTCCAAATTCACCGTCTCCATCGCCGACGGTGTGGAAAGCTCCAATGACTGGACGGCCGACGAAAGCAAACTCAACGTACGCCAGGTGTTCGCCACGCTCGACCATGTCGCTGCATTCAAAGGCAATTCAGTCTTCGAGAACGCTACGCTGTGGGCAGGCAAGCGCTTCGATAGAGATAATTTCGATATCCACTGGCTGGACTCCGACGTCGTTTACCTCGCCGGCACCGGCGGTGGAATTTACGATGTGCAGATGAACAAGCATTGGCGCTCGAATTACTCGTTGATTGGGCGTAGCTACGGGGATTTCAGTCAGGGCGGTATCAATGCCGATGTGGAAAGCTACATCCTGACCTCCAACCAGTTCTTCGAGGATGGCCAGTGGCAGTGGATGTACAACGCCATCGGCGCCAAGAAAAACGATTTCGGCACCCACACCAACAAGGCCGGTTTGACGCCTGCGGATAGCGGTTTGCACAGCATGCTGGCCAATCACCAGAAAACCTTTTTCGGCAGAGAAGGGTTCTTCAAAACGGCGCTGCTCTATGGACAAGGCCTGGGGGCAGAGGTCAAGAACGTTGGCTCGGACGGTGAACTGATCGACGACGCCCGCGCGCTGCGTCTGGCGCTTTACGGTGAGACGCCGCTGACCTCTGACTGGCGCATCGGGCCCAGCTTGCTGGCCGAACAGAGCAAGGATAGATACGTTAAAGGTGACGACTACCGCTGGCTGACCCTCAACGTGCGATTGGCCAACAAAATCAACAGCAACTTCGAAATGGCCTACGAAATGAGCTGGCAAACCATGAACCTCGACCCCAAGGGCTATCTACAACGTAATGCGGTCGATGGTAACTTCTGGAAGTTCACGGTCGCCCCGACATTCAAACTCGACGTCGGCGATCTACTCACGCGTCCGGAGTTGCGAGTGTTCGCCAGCTACATGAACTGGTCTTCGGATCTGGACCGGTTCAGTACTAACGACTCCTTTGGCATGTCCGACTTCCAGGCGGGTGGGGTGTGGCAATACGGCATCCAGATGGAAACCTGGTTTTAATCGTTGAACGCACTTGCGATAGTGCAGTGCTGGAGCGGCAAAGGATGCTCCAGGCTAATGATGTCGTTTCTTCCCAGGATGGATGATTACCCAATGCTCAAGTTCAATGCTCATCTCGGTTTCCAATTCAATGAATTGCCTTTTCTGCAGCGCATCGAAGCCGCCGCAGCCGCCGGTTTCCGGGCAGTTGAGTTCCCGTCACCGTATGAATTCGACGCCAGTCTGCTTGCCGACCATCTAGCCCAATACAGTTTGCCGTTGATTCAGTTCGCCGCCCCGGCTGGCGTGACCAAAGGCATCGCCGCGTTACAGGGCAGGGGAGAGGAATTTCGTGACGGGTTGCTCCAGGCCGCCCGCTACGCAAAGACCTTGGCGTGTGCGGATGTCCACATCATGTCGGGCGTTACCACGCAGAATGACGCTGAGCGAACCTACGCGGGCAACCTGGAATATGCGGTGAAGTACTTGGAAGATCAGGGGCTGCGGCCGCTGATCGAAGTGATCAGCGCGCAGGCGATGCCGGGCTATTACATGTCCGACTTCAGCAAGGCGCAACAGGTATTGGAGACCTTCCCGAGTGTCGGGCTGATTCTTGATCTTTACCATGCCCAGCTTTTGACCGGAGACGCAGCCGACGTGCTGGCGCGGTTCTATGACAGAACCGTGCATGTGCAAATTGCCGATTGCCCGGGGCGTCACGAGCCGGGAACGGGGAATATCGACTTTGCTGCCTTGTTCGCGGCGCTGGAGCAGCGCGGCTACGCCGGATGGATTGGCTGTGAGTACCGTCCTTCTGGCTCTACCGTTGCGAGTCTTGACTGGATCAAGCAGCTGAGTGCTTAGGTTCCAGACAAAAATCTTTGAGTCGCTGATATGGGGACAATCGCCGCCATCAAAGGCAGAAGCCCTTGATGGCCGAGCGAGAAGAACTCATCGACATCGGCCTGACGCTGGCGGGTAGGGGGGATTTAATGCCTGATGCGGTTTTTGTAAGTCGAACTATTTTGTTCGGAGATTGTGATCCGGCAGGGGTGGTTTACACCCCGCGATTCTCATATTTTGCTGTAGAGGCCATTGGTGTAGCACTCGACAGATGGGTAGGGGGCCCGGGGCTTAGGGCTGTGATGAGTTTTAATATATTGCCGCCGGTGCGTGCGATGTCGATCGAGTTGCTGGCTCCGCTGACGTGGGATGACGAAATGATTATTAAAGTTGGCGTGGCCAGGTTGGGCGAGCATTCTTTTACTTTTTTGGTTGAGGGGTTTATCGGCGAAGGCGTGCTGGCATTTACCGCGAATGTCACACACGTTTGTGTCTCACCGGAAAGTAAAGAAGTTGTACCCATTCCAGCTCCGTTGCGAGCGCTTCTTTCATAGACGATCGGACGGACTCAACAAACGTTTGGGGGGCTGTCGAGTGTCCGGTTGTGGTCAAAATCTACCGTTCCTCACCGGGAGCTATGGGCGATTGCGGCCTTGGTGACCGGCAGCAATCGGCCAAGAGCGGACGTTTGCGCGCTCCGAAACAAGCCGTCGTTCACTCCTGTGAGTAAGGCGCGTTATCTGCCGACTGATGCCAAATAGATCCATGGGCTCGGCAGAGCTCAACGGAATATCTGTCGCACAACATTTCGATGGCGGCTTTATTAAGTGCCTGATCTGAAGAGGAGATTGACCCACCACAGGTCAGGTACAAGTACAACGCAACCAGGGCCTCCAGCCTCGACGAGTCGGACTGCACGGTAAACCTTGAGACATCTACCTCGCTCGCATTGATTTCGATGTAAGGGTCATCGCTCTCTCTGTCCTTCACATACAGGTATGTCCAAGAGCGGCTGTTCACAGGGTATGAATCACCATCCGTGTCTACGTTTCGCCCAGGGCCATAGAGCAAATCCAGAAAACATCTGAAGTCGGGCCGTTCGCTAACGACGGTCACTGTGTACATAGGTTCTCCGTATTGTCCGCTTTGGGTCGAAAACAGCTTTTTGTGACTGGCATCTTCTGACCGGAAGTTGACGGTCAGGAGCGGCAGCTAACGGCCATATGCGGTCATTTACCTGACTCGATAACAGCGGACGTTTAGAGTCGGGAAAGTAACTTTACGCTGATTGGCTGAAAAAACTGAACAGTGCATCCAGCATCAGTGTGCTTATCTTTGCCCGCGGCCGCTCTAGACTGGGTCGTACCTTTCCCAGCCCAGGAGCGTTGTCATGTCCAAATATTCAATCAACGGCAAGGTCGTACTGATCGCCGGCGGTGTGAAAAATCTCGGCGGCTTGCTCGCTCGCGATCTCGCCCAGCACGGTGCTAAGGCCGTAGTGGTGCATTACAACAGCGCCTCCAGCCAGGGCGATGCCAACGCCACCGTGGCGGCTCTCGAAGCGTTGGGAGCCAAGGCAGTGGCGTTGCAGGCAGACCTGACCACCGCCGGTGCCGTGGAAAAGCTGTTCAGCGATGCCGTGGCCGCAGTCGGGCGCCCGGATATTGCGATCAACACCGTGGGCAAGGTGTTGAAAAAGCCTATGGCCGAGATCACCGAAGCTGAGTACGACGAGATGATGGCGGTTAACTCCAAAACCGCGTTTTTCTTTCTTAAGGAAGCCGGTAAGCACCTCAACGACAACGGCAAGATCTGCACCATCGTCACCTCGTTGCTCGGCGCGTTCACGCCGTTCTACGCGGCGTATGCCGGCAGCAAAGCGCCGGTGGAGCAGTTCACCAGAGCGGCTGCGAAAGAACTTGGCGCGCGTGGTATTTCAGTGACGGCAGTGGGCCCTGGCCCGATGGATACTCCGTTTTTCTATCCGGCCGAAGGTCAGGATGCGGTGAACTATCATAAGACCGCCGCTGCGCTTTCGCCGTTCTCGCGCACGGGCCTGACTGATATCGAGGATGTTGTGCCGTTTATTCGCAACCTTGTGAGTGATGGCTGGTGGGTGACGGGCCAGACGATTTTGATCAACGGCGGTTACACCACCAAATAACGGGCGAAAAAACGATTGCAACCCCGCAATGTCGCGTTAACACTTTTCCCGACAAACCAGGCCATGGGGTTGCTATGAGCGCCGATCAGTCTGCACATCACCCGTTACTTCGCCACCGTGATGGTCACCATGCGCGGGTGACGTTCGAAGAGCTGTTGTTCGATCTCGTCTATGTCTTCGCCGTGACCCAACTCAGCCATGGCCTGCTCCATCACCTGACCCTGGTCGGCGTGATGGAGACCCTTATTCTGTGGTTCGCGGTATGGCTTGGCTGGCAATACACCTGCTGGGTCACCAACTGGTTTAACCCGGAAACCCCGAGGGTGCGCGGCCTGATCTTTGCCCTGATGTTTCCCGCCTTGCTGATGGCGGCGAGCATTCCTGAAGCCTTTGGCGAGCGGGGCTTAGTGTTTGCGCTGGCTTATGTGGCGATTCAGGTAGGCCGTACCGCCTTTATCGTGCTGCATTTGCCCGGTGAACACGCGCTGGCACCGAACTTCAAGCGCATGCTCGGCTGGGTAGTGATTGCCGCGGCGTTCTGGTTGGCGGGCGCGTTTATGGAAGGGCCGTGGCGTATCGGCCTATGGCTAATCGCGGTGCTGTGTGAGTACGTGTCGCCCATGTTCGGCTTTGCGCTGCCGGGGCTGGGACGCTCGCGCACCAGTGACTGGACCATCGAGGGCGCGCATCTAGCCGAGCGTTGCCAGCTGTTTGTGATTGTCGCACTGGGCGAAACGCTGCTGGCCAGCGGCGCGGTGCTCGCCGAAACCGAGCACTGGGATATTCCCGTGTTGGTGGGGTTATTGGTGACCTTACTGGGCACCCTGGCTATGTGGTGGTTGTACTTCGGCACGGCGAGCAAAGACGCCATTCATTGCGTTACCCACTCCAAGGACCCTGGGCGCACCGGCGCCTACTTTCATTACATTCACGCAGTGCTGGTGGCCGGCATCATTGCCACGGCCGTCGGCAATGATCTGGTCATGGCCCACCCCGACAAGCACATGAACACGGCCTACGTCGTGACCCTGCTGCTGGGGCCCATGATCTTTCTATTCGCCAGCCTGTTGTACAAACGCGAGGTGTATCAGGTGGTCGCCAAATCGCACCTGGCCGGCATCGTGCTCTTGCTGGCGCTGGCGCCGATTGCGGTTTTGACCGACCTGCTGATGGTGGGCACGTTGACCACTATGGTGTTGTTGATCGTCAGTTTCGTGGAATGGCGGGTGGTGCGCCGGTTTCGAGCGAAACAGACTAACGCCGTCGTCGAGCACTGATAACCCATGGACCGCATCGAGCAGTACCGCGTTTTCGTTCAGGTGGCTGAGCTCGGCAGTTTCATCCAGGCCGCACGACTGCTGAAACTGCCGCGTGCCACAGTATCGGCGGCCATTCAACAATTGGAAGCCAATGCCGGAACGCGCTTGTTGCACCGCACCACGCGTAAGGTGTCATTGACCACCGACGGCACCCAGTTACTGCAGCGAGCGCGCCAAGTGTTGGTCGAGATCGATGAGATCGACCAACTGTTCCACACCCATCAAGAGCAGGTGATGGGGCGCCTGGAAGTCGATGTGCCCAGCCGTATCGCCCGGCGCCTACTCATTCCCGCGCTTCCCGAGTTTTTCCAGCGTTATCCGCGCCTGCAACTGGGCCTGGGTTCCACCGACCGGGCGATAGACCTGGTGCAGGAGGGCGTCGATTGTGTGATTCGTTTCGGCACGCCGCAGAGCAGCAGCCTAGTAGTGAAACCGTTGGGGCAGGTGTTGCTGATCAACTGCGCCAGCCCCGCCTACCTGGCCGAATTTGGCGTGCCCACCGAGCTTGCCGAGTTGCAGGAGCGGCACGTATGCGTCGGCTATGTGGCGGGGTCGGGCGGGCAAGAGGCTCAGTGGGAATATTGTCTCGACGGCGTCCGCCAGTCGTTTCCACTGCCCAGTCAACTCGTGGTCAATAATGCGGAAAGCTACATCGCCGCGTGTTGCGCAGGGCTCGGTTTGATTCAGGTGCCGTTGTTCGATGTGCAGCATTTACTGGATAGCGGCGAGCTGGTGGAGGTGCTGGCCGCTTACCGGCCGCCGTCGATGAGCGTGTCTTTGCTGTATCCGGATCGTCGCCAACGCTCCCGGCGCCTCGGTGCATTTATCGAGTGGTTTGCCGGCTTGATGGCGCCGTATCTGCAGAGTAAGTAACGCCGTTTCGATTGGCGTAAAGCCTGGACGCCGCATCCAGCGCCCTAGGCTTATCTTTGCGTGAGGCGGATCTTGACTGGGTAGGTCTTGTAACCGTCGGGAGCACTATCGCCAAGTTTGGCCGCCCGGGACGCATGTTTTCAAAGGCATAGAGGCAGATTCCCCCCCTGTAAACGTCCGCTATTGACCGATTATCGAATCTGCCAGGCGATCGGTCTCGACAAGAGCGCGGTCAGCCGTTCATTGCAAACATTGGAAGCGGCGGGGCGGATCACCACTCAGCTGGATCCCAAGGATGCACGGCGTTACACCGTGCGATTGACGGCCAGCGGCAAAGAACTGCATGACCGCGTGCTCAAAGTTGCACTTGAGCGTGAGTCGCGTCTGCTCAGCGGATTGACCCCGGCTGAGGTCGATACGTTGGTTGACTTGCTTGGGCGTTTGCATATGCAAGTGCCCAATGTGAACAGTTATGACCCGAGTGAGGAGTGAATCAGCGGAAGATCGAAATCTGTCTGGAAAGTTCGTCATTCGTCTTCGATATGCGCTTAACTACACTAAATGGTCGTTTAGTGTAATTAACCTTGGTTCCGATTTCGCGAACATCAGACGGATGGTATCGAGGAGGAGATAGGCATCAATGCCGTACTATTTTTCATTACTTAGGAATCACAACGCTCGGATAGGAAAGTGCTGACCACGCCGGGCGTACCCGAACTTCATCATTACATCGTACATATATTATCGATTTATCTATTAAGTTTTACACGGTATTGCAATCACTTGATTGCTGAATAGACGACTATCGGCTCTCGAACCATTTACGCCCGCTGATGAATACCAATTCCGAGGATTCATCATTTTTTTCACTTTTTTCCGGCGAGTTAAAAATCTTGCGCAACCCAAGGATTACGGGCGCATCAGAATTTTTATTGGTAAAAAATGAGGCTTATTTCCGATAATTTAGAGGTTTTTTTTCTTTTTTCCGGTGATTAAAAAATGCGTTTCTGGCTTTAAAATCGGGTCGACGAGCACCTTACCTTGCCTAAATACTGCCTCTGCGCCTCCGACAATCCCCACGTAATCCCTTTTTCACGCTTCAAGGGCAAATATTCCGGCGATTTAACATTCTTTTTCCACCACGTTTTTTTTCCGGTGATTTAGCATTTTTTCTGTATCGCTCTGGGCTCCAACCGCTCTAGCATCGCGATCAGAGCCACAGGAGCACCTGGAGCCGCCCCATATTTTATGCGTAGGGGGTCATTTGCAATTTCTAGATGTAGGTTGAGGCTAGATCCACAGGTATATGATTTCTAGAGGATTCCGGTGAATCAATAATTATTGTCCGGTGAATCGCTGATCGCGACAGCAGGAGAATGAAATCTCGCGGGGAACGTGGCCAATCTCGAAACATCTTGTTACGTGTAATGTATATTATGTTAAATCATATCCATTACAACGCCGCCGATTGAGCAACATCAACAAACGTCCACTTCAAATGGATTAACTTAACCTGAACCTCGCTGACTCAAGGATTCCCATGCCTGCCGAAGTGGATGTTGCGATTATTGGCGGTGGCCAGTCTGCACTCGCCGTCGCTTACTTCCTGCGCCGTACCGGGCGTTCCTTTGTGATTATCGATGCCGAATCGGCACCGGGTGGCGCCTGGCGGCATGGCTGGGATTCCCTGCGACTGTTTTCACCGTCGACCTGGAGTTCCATCGCCGGCTGGATGATGCCTCCGGTCACTGACGGTTACCCCAGTCGCGACAACGTAGTCGATTACCTGCGCCAGTATGAGCAACGCTACCAGTTTCCTGTCGCACGGCCCTACTGGGTCAACGCTATTGAACGTCGGGGCAATCACCTCAACGTAAAAGCCCAGGGTCGCAATTGGCTGGCCCGTACCGTGGTCAGTGCGACCGGCACTTGGCGCCATCCCTACCTGCCGCATTACCCAGGCAGCGAAACCTTTACGGGTCAGCAATTGCATTCGGCCCACTACGTTAACGCCAAGCCGTTTGCGGGAAAAAAAGTCCTGGTGGTGGGCGGTGGCAACTCCGGTGCGCAGATCCTCGCTGAAGTCTCGCAAGTGGCCGATGCCACTTGGGTTACTCCGCAGCCGCCAGAGTTTCTTGCCGATGACGTTGATGGACGCGTGCTCTTCGAACGCGCCACCGAGCGCTGGAAAGCGCAACTGGCCGGCATCGTCATTGAACAGCCGGTTGGCGGCTTGGGCGATATCGTGATGGTACCGCCAGTCGTTGAGGCACGGGAGCGCGGCGTGTTGCACGCGGTTCGGCCGTTCCTGCGCTTCACCGAGACCGGCGTGACTTGGGCTGATGGCTCGCAAACGCCGGTCGACGCGGTGATCTGGTGCACCGGCTTCCGCCCTGCCCTCGGCTATCTGGAATCACTGGGCGTGTGTTCCGCCGACGGGCGCGTGGCCGTCAAAGGTACGCATTCGAATCAGGAACCGCGTTTGTGGTTGGTGGGTTATGGCGACTGGACTGGTGCCGCTTCCGCGACACTGATCGGCGTGACCCGAACGGCGCGCAGTACCGTTGAGGAAATTGAGCGGTTTTTGCTGGAACAGTGAGTCGGCGCAGCGCAGCTCAGGCAACGTTGAGGTCCCTCTCAGGAATTAAAATGTCTTAACCCGCTTTGTTCTCAACCAGGCAATTGCCTCCATCCACCACGAGCAATTCCCCTGTGATGTAACTCGCTTCAGGTGAAGCCAGGAATACAACGGCTGCGGCCACTTCGTCTGGTCGCCCCGCTCTCCCGAGAGGCGTAGAACATGCGGCTTTGACTTCATCAGGCGTGCTCGACCCTGTAGCTATCCAGCCAGGGGCAACTGAATTCACCGTGATACCTTGATGAGCCACCTCAAGGGCTAGACTCATGTTCATTCCTACCATTCCCGCCTTTGCAGCACTGTAAGCAGCCTCCCCTGGATTACTGGCCCGCGTGCCGGTAGTTGAGCTGATGTTCACTATGCGGCCATAGCCTCTCGCTCGCATCCCAGGCAACACCCCTTGGGTTAACAGAAACGCAGTTGTCAGATTTCTCGCGATGGAAAGATTCCAGCTTTCGAGGCTCGTACTCGTGAACTCGGGGAACTGTTCTGGACTCCCTTGCATCGCCATACCGGCATTATTTACAAGAATATCGATGCGGCCCCAGACGGCTTCAGCCCAAGCGACGAATTCACTCACCTGAGTTTCCTGAGTCAAGTCGACCGGTCGACCCACTGCTTCGAAGCCGGCGCCACGTAACTCCGCAACCCGCTCATTGATGCGTGCGCTGCTTGCCGTGACGATCAACTTGGCCCCTTGAGCCCCAAGACGATGGGCAATGGCCATACCGATTCCAAGCTCACTGCCCGCTCCACTCACAAGTGCCACTTGATCTGCCCAGGTTGAATTCATCATCGTTGCCTCTGTAATTGCAATTACGCACCTCGCTCACTGATCAACCTGAGTGAGTGCCTTCCCCTAGGTGATGCTCCCATGGTGGGCATGGTGACCAAGCCTCCACGAGCTTATCGATGAAGAGTCGAATTTTTGGAGACAGGTGCCGCTTGCTAGGGTAGATCACCCGAATAGGCTCTGCGGCCTCTGCATACCCAGCGAGCAATTGAACAAGCTTGCCGCTCCTCAAATCGTCGTTTACCACGTAGGAAGGAAGAGTCGCGATGCCCAGGCCAGCGACAGCTGACTGGTGTAATGACTCAGCACTGTCCATCTGTAGCCTTCCACCATGAGTAACGGACACAGAGCTACCATTCACGCGAAAATTCCAAGGAAGCAATCTCCCACCGCTAACGAAATGCAGGCACTGGTGCTCGGATAAATCCTCCGGCGTTTTAGGCTCGGCATGCTCAGCCAAATATTTGGGGGAAGCGCAGGTAATCATTTGTTGGTAAGCCACAGTGCGCGTTAACAACCGAGAATCTTCCTTCGGTGGCCCGATGCGCATGGCCAAATCAAATCCCTCATCGATCAGATCGACCAGCCTGTCAGAAAAGGTAATATCCACGCTCAGGGAGGGCCAATCCTTAAGGCAGCACTCAATGTGCTGAAGGACATGAAGTCTGCCCAGCGCAACCGGCAGACTCATCCGCAGTCGCCCACTGGGTGTCGAACGACGAAACGCAAGGGCATCCTCCACGTCGTCCAGATCCTGAAGAACGCCCACGCAGCGCTCATACAGAACCTGGCCGTCATCCGTCATGCTTAAACTGCGCGTAGTGCGATTCAGTAAACGTACCTGTAAACGAGCCTCGAGCCTGACTATCGACTTCCCCACTGCAGAGCGCGTAAGGCCAAGCTGTTTTGCCGCCGCAGTGAAGCTTCCAGCGTTTACCGAGCTCACAAACGCGGCGATATCATTCAGGTTATGGAGTTCCATACGGCCTCGGTAGTCTCAACGTTCGGGCGGCTTAGCACCTGTTATGGGGAACCCTATTCCCCAATACTAAGCATAGCATCTCAATTAGCTAATCCACTCCCAACGATCAATTGAGGTCATTATGAACACTAAAGTCCAAGCAGCCGTCCAAACCTGGGCCAATAGCCTTAGCGATCTGGTACCCGTTCTCAAGGGAATCGATACCACCACAAAAATGAGCGACATCCGCGACTCTTACGCAAAAATGCTCGCGCAAAATCCAGCGCCAGCTGGCGTCAAATTCGAAGCAGTCGACATGGGTGGCGTACCCGGCACACTGGTTACTCCGGACGAGATCAAAACCGACGCGGTCGTGATGTACATCCACGGCGGCGCCTACATTGTAGGTCGCCCAGACGGCTACCACGGCATCGGCGGCAACTACGCGAAGATGCTCGGTGCTCGTGTGTACATGCCGGACTATCGCCTTGCCCCTGAGCACAAGTTCCCTGCCTCTATTGACGACACACTGCGCGCCTACGAGTGGCTGCTTGAGCAGAAAATCCCGGCTAACAAAATTGCGTTCTCTGGCGAGTCGGCTGGCGGCGCGATGGTTGTCAGCGTCATGGTCGCGGCTAAATCGAAAGGGCTTGCATTGCCTGCGGTTGGCTCCTCCATCTCGCCATGGGCGAACCTAGAACACACCGGTGCCTCCATGAGCAATCGTGAAGGTCTGGATCCTTTGAACTCCAAGCCTGTCTTGGACATCCTCGCCAGAGCATTCCTGGGCGACACATTGGCCAATCATCCTCTGGCCTCACCTGTGTTCGCGGACGTCACCGGTCTTCCACCAATCTTGGTGCAGATCGGCGAGAACGAGCTGATGTTGAGTGATGCAATGCGCCTTGCAACTCACTTGGCTGATAACCGAGTTCGCGTGAACCTGGAAGTTTGGCCAGCAATGTTCCACGCCTGGCACTTCTACGCCACTATGCTGCCAGAAGGTCAGCAGGCGATGGAGAGCTCCGTGCGCTTCATTGAGGCTGGCTTGGCCGACGCTAACCGCTAAAACGCAGAACAACCGCGATAGCTGTGTGGCTGTCGCGGTTCTGCTCTTCCTGTTTCTATAAAAGCTTCATCAGGCTATTCAAAAAACCTGAGCAAGCTAGTTCCCCCCCAAAATGAGGTGCCATCTCTAATGGGTTGAGGGAAAAATTTTACGCAAAATTTACGGGGCTGAATGGTTCGTCGTCCAATACTGCACGGCGCTAAATCAGTAGGTTCCTTTCATGTCACTTGCCTCACCTGTGTTCGCGGACGTCACCGGTCTTCCACCAATCTTGGTGCAGATCGGCGAGAACGAGCTGATGTTGAGTGATGCAATGCGCCTTGCAACTCACTTGGCTGATAACCGAGTTCGCGTGAACCTGGAAGTTTGGCCAGCAATGTTCCACGCCTGGCACTTCTACGCCACTATGCTGCCAGAAGGTCAGCAGGCGATGGAGAGCTCCGTGCGCTTCATTGAGGCTGGCTTGGCCGACGCTAACCGCTAAAACGCAGAACAACCGCGATAGCTGTGTGGCTGTCGCGGTTCTGCTCTTCCTGTTTCTATAAAAGCTTCATCAGGCTATTCAAAAAACCTGAGCAAGCTAGTTCCCCCCCAAAATGAGGTGCCATCTCTAATGGGTTGAGGGAAAAATTTTACGCAAAATTTACGGGGCTGAATGGTTCGTCGTCCAATACTGCACGGCGCTAAATCAGTAGGTTCCTTTCATGTCACTTGCAGCACTACGGCTCATCGGTTTCATTCTGGGTATTTTTCTAATAACGCTGGCTGTGAGCATGGCTATTCCCATGATCACACTGATTGCCTATGAGCGCAGCGATGACCTGTCGGCCTTCCTCTGGTCGAGCTTGATTACCTTCATCAGTGGCCTGCTGTTGATAGCGCGAGGTCGCCCAGACAATGCCCAGCTTCGTCCGAGAGATATGTATCTACTGACGACTTGCAGTTGGGTGGTGGTGTGTACCTTCGCGGCGCTGCCGATGGTGTTCATCAGCAACATCAGTTACACCGACGCTTTTTTTGAAACGATGTCCGGCATTACAACCACGGGTTCAACTGTCTTGAGTGGTTTGGATACCGCTTCACCTGGATTGTTGATCTGGCGCTCGATGCTGCACTGGCTAGGTGGTATCGGCTTCATCGGCATGGCAGTGGCGATCCTTCCACTGCTGCGAGTGGGGGGTATGCGTCTTTTCCAGACAGAGTCCTCAGACTGGTCGGAGAAAGTAACACCTCGCTCTCATGTGGCAGCCAAGTCCATTCTCTTTCTCTATTTTGGGCTCACTGGCGCCGGGGCAGCAGCACTCTGGATCGCCGGCATGACGCCGTTTGAAGCGGTCAACCATGCCATGTCGTTGATCTCGACTGGCGGATTCTCTACTTCGGACGCCTCGCTTGGGCATTGGACGCAGCCAGCGATTCACTGGATCGCGGTGGTCATCATGATTCTGGGTAGCCTGCCGTTTACCCTCTATGTCGCGACATTGCGCGGCAATCGGCGTGCGCTGCTCAAGGATCACCAGGTACGCGGGTTTATTGGTTTCCTGATTGTGACTTGGCTAGCGGTGGGGACATGGCTGTGTTTCCACAGCGACTACGGATGGTGGGATGCGTTTCGTATCGTGGCGGTCAATGTGACCTCGGTTGTCACGACCACCGGAATTGCTGTAGGTGATTACACCTTGTGGGGCAGCTTCGCAGTCTTGCTTTTTTTCTATCTGACCTTCGTCGGCGGGTGTTCAGGCTCAACAGCTGGTGGCCTTAAAATTTTCCGCTTCCAGGTTGCTGGTGCTCTATTAGTGAGTAGCCTGAAGCAGTTGATCCATCCTCGTGCGGTGATTCAAAAAAAGTACAACGGTCATCCGATTGACGAAGAGATCTTGCGTTCGCTTTTGACCTTCTCATTTTTCTTCACCATCACCATTGCAGTGATCGCTCTGGGACTCGCCCTGATCGGGCTGGATTGGACGACAGCGTTGAGCGGAGCTGCTACGGCGGTGTGCAACGTGGGACCAGGCTTGGGCACAATCATCGGGCCCGCTGGTAACTTCTCTTCATTACCTGACGCAGCAAAATGGTTGCTGACCATTGGCATGCTGCTGGGACGGCTGGAGATACTCACCGTGCTGGTACTCGTTACACCGGTTTTTTGGAGGTATTAGTCCTATCACTGGATAGATGAATACCTGTAAGCGCCAAAAGAGCCTGTCTTGTGGCGCTGCCAAAGCTGTTTGGAACAAGCTGCTTATTTGGTTAGTCTTGCGGTCAATATGGCGACTTCAAGGGGAGCCCTTCGGGTGATCAAACCGATAATGCTGTTACGCCGAGGCTTCGCCTCCATGCGCTGGCGTACTAGAGTCACACTATGGATTGCGGCAACCATAGCCGGCTTGCTGGTGGTGGCGTTTGCAAGGCTCGCGGACATAGCCCTGGCGCAGTTTGCTCAACAGACCGCAGAGCGAGCGTGGCTTCCTCTTGTTTACACCCCACTGATCGGCATGCTCGTAGTCTGGCTGACAACACGCTTCTTCGTGGGCGCCCAAGGCAGCGGAATTCCGCAGGTAATTGCAGCAACACGACTTGCGCGTCAAGGTAAGCCCATTAACAGACTGGTTTCATTGCGCATTGCTTTCGCCAAGATAAGCCTCGGAACTCTGGCGCTGACCGGCGGCTTTTCGGCGGGACGCGAAGGCCCATCAGTCCAGGTTGCCGCATCCATCATGCACTTCTTTCACCGCTTCCTGCCCAATGCGCGAATCGTGCGCAGCGAGGATCTCATTCTGGCGGGAGGTGCTGCGGGTATTGCGGCTGCATTTAATACGCCCTTGGCCGGGATCGCATTTGCGGTAGAAGAACTGGGACGCAAGTTGGAAACCCGTACCAGCGGTGTTCTGCTCAGCACCATCATCCTGTCTGGGATGGTTGCCATTGCCTTGCAGGGAAACTACAACTATTTCGGTCATTTCGGCATTCAGGACATCAACCTCGACATAGTCGTCCCGGCATTAGTCATAGGGATTGGATGCGGGCTATTGGGTGGTTTATTTAGTCGAATGTTGTTATGGCCACAGCGGCATCCGCAGTTCATCATCTGGCAATGGCGGCGCCTACACCCAGTATGGTTTGCCGGCATCTGTGGATTGGTCGTCGCTCTATTGGGTTGGCTGAGTGGCGGAATGTCGTTTGGTAGTGGATACGGCATTACCTCTCAGGTCATCGCATCTGATGTAGTCCTGCCATGGCACGCTCCCATTACTCGCTTCCTGGCGACCGTAGTGACCTACTTCTCTGGTATTCCCGGAGGCATTTTCGCTCCCTCGCTCGCTGTAGGGGCCGCAGTAGGCGCCAATACCGCAGAGCTATTCCATCTGGCCGCGCAGCCCACTATTGCACTCTGCATGGTTGGTTTTCTGGCGGCCGTTACTCAGTCGCCAATCACCTCCGCAATCATTGTGATGGAGATGATTGATAGCCACAGTATGGTGATCAGTCTCATGGCGGTAGCCCTGATTGCCAAGGCTGTCAGTTCAAGAATGGGCCCTGAGTTGTACCAGCAATTGGCGCGAGGCTTTCTCGAGAATGCAGAAGCTGCCACTAAACCGAAGAATCCAACTCAATAAGCCTACCGTGTGATTCTGCTAGCCAGTGAGGTCAGTTGATCCTTTTCATGTTGCAGCGTTAACGAGCGATCATGTGCAATCCTTCAATGACTACGTCAATTGAGCACCGGGCGGCGCAGAAGTTTATTCGTAATGCCGAGAGTAGTTTGCGACCAAGCTATCAACTACAGCCTCTGGCCTTGCGATGAATCGCACGTGGCGGTTGCCAGCGATACGGCGAAAAAACTGTTCTAGGTCTATGCGATACCCTAAGCGCCAAGCCTGGCATCCACTTCGACGTTCAACCCAAGCACCTCATAGATCCGAGAAACCACCAGCATCGTCGCCTCCTCAACCGTTCCTTCATTACGGCACAACATCCAGCCGTGATCCTTGACCGCTTGCTCGAACATTTCCGTACACGCCACATGCTCTGCGTGCTTCTGGATCACCGTGCCGCCCAGTCCCCGCGAGCGTGTCGCCGCCCTCGCCCACGAAATATCCGGATCGGTGACGACGCCGACATGCAGATCTGGCACCCGCACGTCTCGCTCCATATTCAATTGAAGAATCTCGGCAAACGGGATGGTTTGGCGAAACGCGGCATCCGAGGGATACCAGCGATCGATCAAGATGATGCTGTCCAGCGGCTGCTTCGTCAGAACGTTCTGGGAAATCCAGCGACGGCTATCCGCAAGGCGCTGACACACAGCCCACTCCAGATCCCGGCAAGGATTTCTCGCCAGCGTGTTGACCAAGGCCATGGTTTCACCCCTGAACGGATCGCTTTTTCTCTCGCAAAGCCGGATGACTTTCTGGTTGCCCGCCCTCAGTACTTGCGTAACGGCCTCCAACAGTGTGGTTTTGCCGGTACCTTTGGGCCCATCCAGAGAAACGAACAGCGGACGATTCATTGTTCACGCAACAATCAAGACATTGATGCCCACTCTAACCTCATTTCCGCCATTCCATCAGCGCATCCCTGCTCCTTGCTGATACTCACGCGGCGTACAGCCAAACTCCCGGCGAAACACCGTGTGCAGATACTGCGCAGATTTAAACCCGCAACTGCGCGCCACGTCGGCAATCACCGAGTCAGTATTTTTCAATCCGCTGGTGGCCGCTGCCAGTTTGAAACGCAGGATCTCGTCATGCACGCTGCAGCCTCGTTCGGCGCGGAAATGCGCTTCGAGTGACGAACGCGACACACCGACATACGCCGCCACCTGCGCCGTTTTGATGCCTTGGCAAGCGTATTGGCGGATGAACAGCAGCGCCTGCATGACGTAGGGATTGCCCAAAGGCTGGTGCAAGCTCGACACCTGCACGTTGACCGCATCGGGAGGAATCAGGATTTGTGTACCGGTGGACGGCATGCCATGGAGCATCTGATGGAGTAATTGCGCGGCGGTACGGCCCATGGTTTCTGTGCCCTGAATGACCGAGCTCAGCGGCACGCGGGTCAGGCTGCGGGTCAGCGGGTCGTTGTCGATGCCGATCAATGCCACTTGCTCCGGTACGGCGATGCCGGCGGTCAGGCAGGCTTGCAGCAACTGGCGCGCGCGGGCGTCGCTGACGGCGATGATGCCGATGGGTTTGGGCAGGCTTTGCAACCAGGCGATCAGTTGTTCGACGGCGCTGTCCCACAGCGGTGCGCTGGTGCCCATGCCGCGATAGATTTCGCCGTGCAGACCATCGCGCTTCATCAATTTGCGAAAGGCTTTTTCGCGCTCTTGCGCCCAGCGATTGGCCTGCGCTTCAGGCAGGCTGAAACAGGCGAAACGCTGCAGTCCCGCCTCGATCAAGTGCGTGTAGGCCAGCGTTATCAGTGCGTTGTTATCGGTGGCGACGTAGGGAATCGCTTTCGGATAGGCGCGCTTATCCTCGTACGAGCCCCCTACTGCTACCACCGGCAACTGAATGTCGGCCAACGCCTCGCCAATCAGCGGATCGTCGAAGTCGGCGATGATCCCGTCACCCTGCCAGCGCTCAATGCCTTTCAAACGACAGAGAAAATCCTCTTCCAGAAACAGGTCCCAGGAGGCCCGAGTGCTGCTCAGGTAGTTGCCGATGCCGCTGATGATGCCACGGTCGTAGATCTTGCTGCCGTTGAACAACAGAGCGATGCGGTGAACAGGCGGTACGGTTTTCATTGTTTTTATGCTTGTCCCGAGCCCCTTGTCACAGAGGCGATTGACACAGACTAGGCGCCTGGTCGAAGAAGCTCAATACGCAAAATCGCACTCCGTGTTGATGTTTTTCATAATCAGCAGGGCCGGGGCCGTTGCTAGTATCGAGACACCGCCAAGAACAACAAGGACAAGGTCCATGCAGTATTTCCCTGATGTCGAGCCGATTCGCTACGAAGGCCCAAACAGCGATTCCCCCCTCTCCTTCCGTCACTACGACGCCGACAAACTCATCCTCGGCAAACCCATGCGCGAACACCTGCGCATGGCCGCCTGTTACTGGCACACGTTCGTCTGGCCGGGTTCCGATGTGTTCGGTGCGGGGACGTTCAAGCGCCCTTGGCAACATGCCGGCGATCCCATGGAATTGGCGATCGGCAAAGCAGCCGCGGCCTTCGAATTCTTCTCCAAACTGGGTATCGACTATTACTGCTTCCATGACACGGACGTCGCCCCGGAAGGCCAGTCCCTGAAGGAGTACCGCAACCATTTCGCACAGATGGTTGATCACCTCGAGCGACATCAGGAACAAAGCGGGATCAAGCTGTTGTGGGGCACCGCCAATTGCTTCAGCAACCCGCGCTTCGCCGCAGGTGCCGCGAGCAACCCCGATCCGGAAGTGTTCGCCTGCGCCGCTGCCCAGGTGTTCAGCGCCATGAACGCGACCCATCGCCTGAAAGGCGCCAACTACGTGTTATGGGGCGGTCGCGAAGGCTATGAAACCTTGCTCAACACGGACTTGAAGCGTGAACGCGAACAGCTGGGCCGCTTTATGCGCATGGTGGTCGAGCACAAGCACAAGATCGGTTTCACCGGCGACCTGCTGATCGAACCCAAGCCGCAGGAGCCGACCAAGCACCAATACGATTACGACAGCGCCACCGTGTTCGGCTTTCTTCAGCAGTTCGGGCTGGAACACGAAATCAAGGTCAACATCGAAGCCAACCACGCGACCCTGGCCGGGCATAGCTTCCATCACGAAATTGCGACGGCCGTTTCCTTGGGGATTTTCGGCAGCATCGACGCCAACCGTGGCGATCCGCAAAACGGCTGGGACACCGACCAATTCCCCAACAGCGTCGAAGAGATGACCCTGGCCACCTATGAAATTCTCAAGGCCGGCGGCTTCAAGAATGGCGGTTTCAACTTCGACTCCAAGGTTCGCCGCCAGAGCCTCGATCAGATCGATCTGTTCCATGGCCACGTCGGCGCGATGGATGTGCTCGCCCTGTCTCTGGAGCGCGCAGCGGCCATGGTGCAGAACGACGAACTGCAACGGCTCAAGGACCAACGCTACGCCGGTTGGCAGCAGCCGTTCGGGCAGGCGGTGTTGACGGGTGACTTCAACCTTGAGTCGTTGGCCGAGCTCGCGTTCACCAACGAGTTGAACCCGCAAGCCGTCAGCGGCCGCCAGGAAATGCTCGAGAACATCGTCAACCGCTACCTCTATCGCTGATTGCTACGGGAATCTGCCGGCGCTTCGACGCTGTGACAATTGCACGACAATTCTGTGCCTGCGGCGTCTGCGGATTCTCTACAGTTTTACCAGCCCGATACTCATCGTCAGGCCGTGTCTTTCCAACAACAATAAAAGGACGCCCCATATGAAGAACGTAAAACGCACGTTATTGGCCACTGCTCTGGCCTTGCTGTCGCTGCCGGTGCTGGCTGACGCAGCCCACCCGAAAATCGGTTTCTCCATTGATGATCTGCGCCTGGAACGCTGGTCGCGTGACCGTGACTACTTCGTCGCGGCGGCCGAAAAAATGGACGCCAAGGTCTTCGTGCAATCGGCCGATGCCAACGAGCAGAAGCAGATCTCCCAGATCGAAAACCTGATTTCCCGGGGCGTCGATGTCATCGTCATCGTGCCGTTCAACGCCACGGTGCTGACCAATGCGGTGGCCGAAGCGAAGAAGGCCGGGATCAAGGTCGTGTCCTATGATCGCCTGATCCTCAACGCCGATGTCGACGCCTATATTTCCTTCGATAACGAAAAGGTCGGCGAGATGCAGGCCAGCGGCGTGCTGAAAGCGGCGCCCAAGGGCAATTACTTTTTGCTCGGTGGTGCGCCCACCGATAACAACGCCAAGATCCTCCGTGAAGGCCAGATGAAAGTGCTGCAACCGGCCATCGACAAGGGTGATATCAAGATCGTCGGCCAGCAGTGGGTGAAGGAATGGAACCCGACCGAAGCGCTGAGCATTGTTGAAAACGCCCTGACCCGCAACGACAACAAAATCGACGGCATCGTCGCTTCCAACGACGCCACGGCGGGCGGCGCCATTCAGGCACTGGCGGCGCAGCAACTGGCCGGCAAGGTGCCGATTTCCGGGCAGGACGCCGACCTTGCTGCTGTCAAACGTGTGATCGCCGGCACGCAAACCATGACCGTGTACAAGCCATTGAAACTGATCGCCTCCGAAGCGGCCAAGCTCTCGGTACAACTGGCGCGCAACGAAAAACCCGCCTTCAGCTCGCAGTACGACAACGGCAGCAAAAAAGTCGACACCATCCTGCTCACGCCAACCCCGCTGACCAAGGACAACATCGACCTGCTCGAACAGGACGGCTTCTACACCAAGGCGCAGATTGCCGGGAAGTGACCCCATCACAAATCCCCGGTTATACGAAAACCCTTGTGGGAGCGAGCCTGCTCGCGAATGCGGTGTGTCAGTCAACGAAGCATTGTCTGAACTGACGCTTTCGCGAGCAGGCTCGCTCCCACAGGTTTCGTGGTGTGTGAGTCTTTGATATACGAGCCCTCTCCATGTCCGACTATCTGCTGCAAATGAACGGCATCGTCAAAACCTTCGGCGGTGTCAAAGCGCTGAACGGCATCGACATCAAGGTCAGGCCCGGGGAATGCGTTGGCCTGTGCGGCGAGAATGGCGCCGGCAAGTCGACGCTGATGAAGATCCTTTCGGCGGTCTACCCGCACGGCACCTGGGACGGTGAAATCCTCTGGGACGGGCAACCACTCAGAGCGCAATCGATCAGTGAAACGGAAGCTGCCGGCATCGTGATCATTCACCAGGAACTGACGCTGGTGCCCGACCTGTCGGTGGCCGAAAACATTTTCATGGGCCACGAGCTGACACTGCCCGGCGGACGCATGAATTACCCGGCGATGATTCACCGCGCCGAAGCCCTGATGCGCGAACTGAAAGTCCCCGGCATGAACGTATCGCTGCCGGTTTCGCAGTACGGCGGCGGCTATCAGCAATTGGTGGAAATCGCCAAGGCCCTGAACAAGAAGGCCCGCCTGCTGATCCTCGACGAGCCTTCATCAGCCTTGAGCCGTTCGGAAATCGAGGTGTTGCTGGACATCATTCGCGACCTCAAAGCCAAAGGCGTGGCCTGCGTCTACATCTCGCACAAGCTCGATGAAGTCGCCGCCGTGTGCGACACCATTTCGGTGATCCGCGACGGCAAACACATCGCCACCACTGCCATGGCCGACATGGACATTGCGCAGATCATCACCCAGATGGTCGGGCGGGAAATGAGCAACCTCTATCCCAGCGAGCCACACGACATTGGCGAGGTGATTTTCGAGGCCCGGCATATCACCTGCTACGACATCGACAACCCCAAGCGCAAACGGGTCGACGATGTTTCCTTCGTGCTCAAACGCGGCGAGATCCTTGGTATCGCCGGGCTGGTCGGCGCAGGCCGCACCGAACTGGTGACCGCGCTGTTCGGCGCTTACCCCGGGCGCCACGAGGGCGAAGTCTGGCTGGACGGGCAAGCCATCGACACACGCACGCCGCTCAAGTCCATCCGTGCCGGCCTGTGCCTGGTGCCGGAGGACCGCAAGCGCCAAGGCATTATTCCTGACCTGGGCGTTGGCCAGAACATCACCCTCGCCGTGCTGGACAACTACTCAAAACTGACCCGCATCGATGCCGAAGCCGAACTGGGCTGCATTGATCGGGAAATCTCGCGCCTGCACCTCAAGACCGCCAGCCCGTTCCTGCCGATCACCAGCCTCTCGGGGGGCAATCAACAAAAAGCCGTGCTGGCGAAGATGCTGCTGGCCAAACCCCGGGTGCTGATTCTCGATGAGCCGACCCGAGGTGTTGACGTCGGCGCCAAATACGAAATCTACAAGTTGATGGGCGCACTGGCCGCTGCCGGCGTGTCGATCATCATGGTCTCGTCGGAACTGGCCGAAGTGCTGGGTGTTTCCGACCGCGTGCTGGTGATCGGCGAAGGCCAGTTGCGTGGTGACTTCATCAACCATGAACTCACCCAGGAACAGGTGCTTGCCGCCGCCCTCAGCCAGCCTGGCAGCCATAACAATAATGATCGGAAAACCGCGTAAATGAATCAGGTCAAACAACTGTTCACCCGCTACAAAATGCTCGCGCTGGTATTTGCCGTGGTGCTGATCTGGCTGTTCTTCAGCTGGCAGACCGAGGGCGGATTCCTGACCCCGCGCAACCTTTCCAATCTGCTGCGGCAGATGTCGATTACCGGCATTCTCGCCTGCGGCATGGTGCTGGTAATCATCAGCGGCGAGATCGATTTGTCGGTCGGCTCGTTGCTCGGTCTGCTCGGGGGTCTCGCGGCGATTCTCGATGTGGTCTATCACATTCCGCTGCTGGCGAACCTGAGTCTGGTTGCCCTCTGCGGGCTGATGATTGGCCTCGCCAACGGTTACATGGCGGCTTATCTGCGCATCCCCTCGTTTATCGTCGGTCTGGGCGGCATGCTGGCGTTTCGCGGGATTCTGCTGGGGATCACCGGCGGCACGACCATTGCGCCGGTGTCGCCGGAGCTGGTCTACATTGGCCAGGGCTACCTGCCCCACGCAATCGGCACGGGCCTGGGCATTCTGTTGTTCGCGCTGACGGTGTTCCTGACCTGGAAACAGCGGCGCAATCGCGCCCTGCACGGCCTCGCGGCGCATTCGTTGGTGCGTGATGTCGTCCGCGTGTTGGTGATCGGCGCCGTGCTCGCCGGTTTCGTGCAGACGCTGAACAGCTATGACGGCATTCCCGTGCCAGTCCTGCTGTTGCTGATTCTGCTGGGCGTGTTCAGCTACGTGACCAGTCAGACCGTGTTCGGGCGGCGCGTCTATGCCGTGGGCAGCAATATGGAAGCGACGCGCCTGTCCGGGATCAATGTGCAGGCGGTGAAGCTGTGGATCTTCGGAATCATGGGCGTGATGTGCGCCCTCGCCGGCGTGGTCAATACCGCGCGCCTCGCCGCCGGTTCGCCCTCGGCCGGGAGCATGGGCGAACTTGACGCCATCGCCGCGTGTTTTATCGGCGGCACCTCCATGCGCGGCGGTTCCGGCACGGTGTACGGCGCCCTCCTCGGCGCGCTGGTCATTACCAGTCTGGACAACGGCATGTCGATGCTCGACGTCGACAGCTATTGGCAGATGATCGTCAAGGGCAGCATTTTGGTGTTGGCGGTTTGGGTGGATGTGAGTACTCGGACCGGGCGCCGTTGAGCCGCAGGGATCACGCGGCGGGCGTAGTTGCGGCCACCGGGCTGAGAATTTCCATGAGGAAATCGATAAACACATTGATCCGGCTGGACCCTCGGTGGTTGGGTAAATACAACGCGTTGATGCACGTGCTGGCGCTGCCGGGATTGACCTCGTACTGTTCAAGCAAGCGGGTCAGCCGGCCGGCTGCGACGTCGTCGCGCACCAGCCAATCGGCCAGCAGCGTCACCCCGCCGCCGCCGATGGCGGCTTCGCGCAGGATGTCGGCATTATTGCTTTGCAGGCGCCCGTGGACGTTGAGCTGAATGGGCGCGTCTTCATTCTGAAAAGTCCAATGCTGGTGGGTGCCGCCGTAATCGAAACGCAGGCATTGATGCTCGAGCAAATCCCGTGGGTGACAGAGCACTGCGCTACGCGCCAGATACGCCGGACTCGCTACCACCCAGCGTTCGAACTGCCCCACGCGTTTGCTGACGATGTCTTCACTGACCACCGACGATCCGAGCCGCACGGAAACATCGATCTGCTCGCTGAGCAGGTCGCTGACCTGATCGCTCAGCGACAGACTGATCTCCAGACCGGGATGCCGTTCAAGCAAACGGCTCAGGTGCGGCGCAATCAGGCGCCGCCCGAACTCCACCGGCACGCTGATACGCAGACGGCCCTGCGCTTCGGCGCCACGATCGGCAACGACGGCATCGGCCTCGTCAATCGCGTCGAGAATCGCCACGGCTTTTTCGAAATAGGTCTGGCCGGCAACGGTCACGCTGGTGTTGCGCGTGGTGCGATTGAGCAGGCTCGCGCCCAGCTCGTGTTCCAGCCCCGCGACTTGCCGGGTCACTGACGACGTTGATATCCCGAGTTTGCGCGCTGCCGAGGAATAGCCCCCGCAGCGCACGGTTTCCACAAACATCTTCAGTGCCAGCAACTTGTCCATAAGCGGAGTCCGGTCGAAAGGGAACGCGGATGATTGTGCATCACTGTTCCCCCGTCGTCTTGTACCACCGTGCTTGCCCGCGCTCGCCGGTTGTTCAGACATCGGCCTGGCGACCCAGGAACAAGCCGAGCGCCAGCGCTGGCAACAGCGCCACCGCGACAGCGGACAGGTTCCAGCCGAAATGCTCGTACAACGGGCTTGCAACCAGCGACCCCAGCGCGCCGCCGACGAAAATACTGGTCATGTACACGGCGTTCAGGCGCGCACGGCTGTGGGGATCGAGGGCGTACACCTCACGCTGGCCGAGCACCATGTTCAATTGCACGGCGAAATCCAGCAGCACCGCGCACACCACCAGCCAGACATAGCCGCTGCCCGGGAGCGCAGCGATCAGCAGCGAAACCGGCGCCAGCAGCAATGCGACCAGCGTGCCGCGACGACCATGCCCGGCATCGGCCAGACGTCCGGCAATCGGCGCGGCAATGGCACCCACCGCACCGACCAGCGCGAAGATCGCGACTTGTGCCTGAGTGAAGCCGTGGTGACGCATCAGTTCAATCGGCGCGAGGGTCCAGAACAGGCTGAAACTGGCAAACAGCAGCCCTTGATACAGCGAACGCTGACGCAACAGCGGATAGCGCCGGGCCAAGGCAAACACCGAACCGATCAACGCAGCATACGAAGCTTTATGCGTCGGCAGCCGACGCGGCAGCGCCACCGCAGTGACCAGCGCGATGACCGCCATCAGGGCCGCCGCGCTGTAAAACACCCCGCGCCAGCCGAACACTTCAACCAACAGGCTCGACAGTGGCCGCGACAACAGAATCCCCAACAGCAGACCGCTCATGATATTGCCGACGACGCGGCCACGACTGGCCTCGGGCGCCAGGTGTGCCGCCAACGGCACAAGGATCTGCACGGCCACCGAGGTCAGACCGATCAGCAAAGACAACAGCAGGAACATCGACGGTGAATGGGTCAGCCCGGCGCACAGCAATGTGACGCTCGCCGCCAGGGTGAAGCCGACCACCAGCCGGCGGTTTTCCATCAGGTCGGCCAGCGGCACCAGCAGTAACAGGCCCAGCGCGTAGCCAAATTGCGTCAGCGAAACGATCAGGCTGGCATTAGCGCTGGACAGACCGATCTGCGGTGCAATCAGCTCGACGATCGGCTGCGCGTAGTAAAGATTGGCCACGACCGCGCCACAGCAAAATGCCAGGAACGCGACCATCAGGCCGGACAGTGAAGTTGGCTGTTCGGCATTTGCCGCAACGGCCGGGTTACCCGTGAGCATGATGACACCTCATTGAGTTCAGGAAAGTGCTGCCAAGGCTACGGCCCTGTGACGACGCGCAGAATCCACGCGGCGAGCAACGCAGTGATGCGTCCGGTGCAACGGCGCAAGCGTTGCTTCTCGCGCAACGCGCTGTTGCGTGCGCGGGTGATTCTCCCGTGAGGACGGTTTCTCTACGCTTTGGCCCTTGGCGCCGTCGTTCCCAGGGGCGCCCTTCCCCGGCTGTTACAAGGAGCGTTGTCATGATCCGTATCCCATCCGTTCTGCCATTGCCTGCCGCGTTGTTCTTTGTCCCATGAACCGCCACTTGCTGAAGTCCAGAACGTTATGGATCAGCGTGGCAGTCGTCGCTGTGCTCGGCCTGATCGGCGCCGTTTGGCTGATGTGGCGCCCGGCAATTGCGCCGATCGAGCGCCCGACGATGTTCGATACTGCGCAGTTGCAACGCGGCGCGCGGGTGGTCGAGGCCGGCGATTGTGCGGTCTGCCATACCCGCCCCGGCGGTGAATATCTGGCCGGTGGGCTGCCGCTGGTGACGCCATTCGGCACGCTGTACAGCACCAACATCACCCCGGACGCTGAGACCGGTATCGGCCAATGGTCACTGCCGGCCTTCGAGCGGGCGATGCGTCAGGGCATTGCTCGCGATGGTCACTTCCTCTATCCGGCGTTCCCCTACGTGCACTACCGGCGCATGAGCGCAGCAGACATCGCCGACGCCTATGCCTACTTGATGAGCGGCCCCGCCGTGCACGCGCCGGCCGCGCAGAACCAGATGAATTTCCCGATGAATATTCGTCCGTTGGTGGCGTTCTGGAACCTGCTGTTCCTGCACGGTGAGCCACTGACGCCTCTGGCGGGACGTAGCGAGGCGTGGAATCGCGGGCGTTATCTGGTCGACGGCCCGGGCCATTGCGCCGGCTGCCATTCGCCGCTGAACCTGATCGGCGCGGAAAAGTCCTCGGAATACCTACAGGGCGGCAGCGTTGACGGCTGGCACGCGCCGGCGCTGGTCGGCATGGGCCAGCGCAGCAACCCGTGGAGTCGTGAGCAACTGGTCGGCTATCTGCGCGCTGAGATCGTTGATGGCCACGGCACACCCGCCGGGCCGATGCGTCCGGTCAGCTTGAGTCTGGCCCGCTTGCCCGCCAGTGAGGCCGAGGCGATTGCCGAATACCTGCTCAGTTTGGAAAACCCGCACCCACTGACGCAACCGCTGCCAAAGACGCCTGCCTGTGAAGCGGCAGACCACTCGACCGGCGCCCTGCTCTTCAGCAGCGCCTGCGCCGGTTGCCATGGCCCAGCGGCGCCGATGCGCACCATCGATGGTCGCCCGGGGTTGCAAAACACCTCGGCGCTGCAAGCGGCCAGCTCGCGCAATTTCCTCAAAACCGTGCTTGAAGGCTTGCCCGCCACACCCGGATCGCCCGGCCCGCTGATGCCTGCATTCGCCGCCAGCCTCGACAACGCGCAACTCGGCGCACTGGCCGCGTATCTGCGTCAGCAAGCCAGCCCCGATCAACCGTGGGCCGACCTCTCTTCCACTATTGAAGCGTTACGTCAGGAGACGAAATGAGCCAGATCACTCTCAACGTCAACGGAGCCGCGCAAGCGCTTGAGCTGGAGCCGGACATGCCGCTGCTGTATGCGCTGCGCAATCACTTGAACCTCAACGGCGCCAAATACGGCTGCGGTCTCGGTCAGTGCGGCGCCTGCACGGTGATCGTCGATGATCAACCGGTGTTCGCCTGCCTGACGCCCTGCGCCGGCCTCGAAGGCAAAAAAATCTGCACCGTGGAAAGCCTCGGTAGCGCAGAAGATCCTGGCCCCCTGCAAGCGGCGTTCATTGAGAAACAGGCCGCGCAATGCGGTTATTGCATTGCCGGCATGCTGATGCGCGCGCAGGCGTTGCTTGAGCGTAATCGCCACCCGGATGAGGCGACCATTCGCGAGCACATGGCCGGCAACCTGTGCCGCTGCGGTACGCACTTGCGCATCATCGAGGCGATCAAACAGGTGGCCGGGCACAATGGGAGCCTGACATGAGTGAGTCGAATGGTTTGCAGCCGAGCCGACGCGCCTTTCTGCGCGGTGGTGCGTTGCTGATGGCGTTCACCCTGCTGCCGGTCGCGCGGCGTGTGTTAGCGGATACGGAAGTCGATACGCTCGGCACCGTGGTCCTCGCCCCCGACCTGCCCGGAAGCCTGCGCACCAATCCGTTTCTCGACGCTTGGATCCGCATCGGCGCCGACGGCATTACCGTCTACACCGGCAAGGTCGAATTGGGCACCGGGGTGAAAACCGCGCTGCTGCAAATCGCCGCCGAACGTTTGCAGGTGCCGGCGTCCGCGATCAACCTACTCACCGCCGACACCGCGCTGACACCCAACGAAGGCTACACCGCCGGCAGCCACAGTATTTTCGACAGCGGTACCGCGTTGTATAACGCCGCCGCACAGGTACGCGAAATGCTCGTCGATGCCGCCGCGCGCAGTTGGCAGGTTGATGCAGCACTGCTGAGCACCCGCGACGCTGTGATCGTAGGCCCGGCCGGCCAGCAGATGAGTTACGCCGACGCGGTCAAGCATGTCGATGTGCATCAATATGCCAAGGCTCAGTCACCGGCGATGGCCGCCGCTGATTTCAAACTGATCGGCCATTCGTTGCCGCGCCTCGACATTCCGGCGAAGGTCAGCGGTGGTGCAGCCTTCGTCCAGGACATGCGCCTGCCGGGCATGCTGCATGCGCGGGTGATCCGCCCGCCCCGTCCGGGCTGCACGTTGCAAGCATTCGATGCGGCGTCCATCGAAGCGCTGGCTGGCGTGGTCAAGGTGATCCGCGACGGCAACTATCTGGCGGTGGTCGCCGGTGATGAGTGGCAAGCGATCAAAGCCATGCGCCGTGCCAGCGAAGTCGCGCAGTGGAGCAGCGGCGAGGCGATTCCTGATGCGGCGCAGATTCATGACCTGCTCAAACGCCTGCCCTCACGGCGCTATCCGATCAGCCACAGCGGCACGCCGAGCGGCGCGGCCGACACGCGTTTTCAGGCGCGGGTCACCAAGCAATATCTGATGCACGGCTCGATCGGCCCGTCTTGCGCAGTGGCCTGGTTCAAGGACGGCACGCTTACCGTCTGGACCCACACCCAAGGTGTTTACCCGCTGCGCGCCGGGATTGCCGAAATGCTCGGTCTGCCGTCTGAGCGGGTGCGCTGTATTCATACCGAAGGCTCAGGGTGTTACGGGCATAACGGCGCCGATGATGCCGCCGCCGATGCAGCATTGATTGCCCTGCGCGTGCCCGGGACGCCGGTGCGCGTGCAATGGATGCGCGAGCAGGAAAATCTTTGGGAGCCGTATAGCTCGGCGATGGTCTCCGAAGTCGACGCCGGCCTCAGCCACGGTCGACTGCAGGACTGGGCCTACGAACTCTGGACCACGCCGCATAACGAACGCATCGTCAACGCCGGGCGTCTGCTGCCGGCACGCTTGCTCGCGCGGCCCTTCGCCTCGGCGCCATCCGTGCCGATCGCCCAGCCCGAAGGCGATGGTGATCGCAACGCGGTACCGCTGTATGCGTTGAACTCGACGCGCATCAACATGACCTTCGTCACCCAGATGCCCTTTCGCACCTCGGCCATGCGTTCACTGGGCGCGCACATCAACATTTTTGCCATCGAGGCGAGTATCGACGAACTGGCGATCAGGGCCGGCATCGACGCGGTCGCCTTGCGTCTGGCCCATCTCAGCGACCCGCGTGCTCGCGCGGTGGTAGAACGTGTGCGTGATGAGATCGGTTGGCCGCAAAAAAGCAGCGAGCCCGGCGCCGGTATCGGTTTCGCCTTTGCCCGCTACAAAAACATCATGGGTTACTGCGCCATCGCGGTGAAACTTCGCGTGCATCCGCAGACTGGCGAGATCCGCATCGATCACGTGGTGACGGCGGTGGATGTCGGCCAGATCGTCAGCCCCGATGGCCTGCGCAATCAGGTCGAGGGCGGCATCGTGCAGTCCGCGAGCTGGACCCTGTACGAAAAAGTCGCCTACGACGCGGGGGGCATTCGCAGCTACGACTGGAGCGGTTATCCGATTCTGCGCTTCACGCAACTGCCGAAAAAAGTCGATGTGCATTTGCTCGACCAACCGGGAGAACCCTTCCTCGGTGCCGCTGAAATCGTTCAAGGGCCGATGGCCGCCGCCCTTGGCAACGCCGTCGCCAACGCCACTGGCCGGCGCTGGCTGAACCTACCGCTCACGCGCTCAAACCAATCCGACTGAGCCACGCCCGTGTTCATCGCTGATGAGCACGGGCGCCGTTGCGTTGCGCGCAAAACAGCGTAGCGCCGGTCGCCGATTATCAGCCCCGCTGAGCGCGGTTAAGTTAGCGGCACTGGTTCGCGGCCCCGCTGCCGCGCTTGAATTTCCTTTATTGAAATCTGGAGCCACCCATGACCCGTCGTCTGTTCCAACCCCTCGCACTCGGTCCTTACACCCTCGCCCATCGCGTGGCGATGGCCCCCTTGACGCGCTCACGCGCCGGCCAACCGGGCGATGTACCGACGCAGATGAACGCCGAGTACTACCGCCAGCGGGCCAGCGCCGCGCTGATCATCACCGAGGCCACACAAATCTCCCGGCAGGCTCAGGGTTACGCCTGGACGCCGGGCATCTACAGTCCTGAGCAAGTTGAGGCGTGGCGCGACGTCAGCGCGGCGGTGCATGAGGCCGGCGGCCTGATCTTCATGCAACTGTGGCACGTCGGCCGGGTGTCCCACCCCAGTTTTCAACCCGATGCTGGCCTGCCGGTTGCGCCCAGCGCGCTGCCAGTGCCTGGCAAGACGTTTATCGTCGACGAAAACGGTAACGGCGTCTGGGGTGATGTGCCGGTGCCGCGCGCGCTGGAAACCGCGGAAATCGCCGGCATCGTCGAGGACTACCGCATGGCCGCGCGCAACGCATTGCTGGCGGGCATGGACGGTGTAGAGATTCATGCCGGCAACGGTTACCTGCTCGACCAGTTTCTTAACAGCAACAGCAACCAGCGTGACGATGCCTATGGCGGCAGTGTGGAGAATCGCGCGCGGTTTCTGCTGGAAGTGGTCGCGGCCGTGGCTGAAGAAGTCGGTGCCGAGCGGGTCGGCGTACGCCTGACGCCGATGGGGCGCTTCATGGGCATGGGTGATGACACTCCGGAGGCAACCTTCGGCCACCTCGTCGAAGCGCTCAACCAATGGAATCTGGCCTACCTGCACCTGGTCGAGCCGGCGATGGTCGGCACAGTCAAAGACGAGAACTTCGACCCGCGCTGGGACGCGATCATTGCCCAGTTGCGCAAAACGTGGAACGGCGTGCTGATCCTTGCCGGCGGCTACGATGCGCAATCTGCCGAGCAGGCGCTGATCGCTGATCGTGCCGACATCATCGCTTTTGGCCGGCCGTTCCTGGCCAACCCGGACTTGCCGCGTCGGCTGCACGATGGCCTGGCGCTCAACGTGCCGGATCCGAGCAGCTTTTTCGGTGGGGATCAGCGGGGCTACATCGATTATCCATTTCATGCCTGAACAAATGCAGGCCACCCGCCTCTCATGAATGTGTAAATCCCTGGAAGCAGGGGCCGATGCGCCCCTGCTCGATCAAGTCATACGATCTCTACGTTTAGTCGCAGATGTGAAAAATCCACCGTAACGCCGATCACAGTGCAGCTGTGAGCTTTCAGGTCTATTGCCCGACGTCGCCGAATGCGATAAAACGAGCTAGTTGTACGACAACCTAATAAAAACCAAGTCGTTCGAACGGCTAACAATCCTGAGATCTGCCATGCCTCGCCCTACCGCTACGCAAACCGTGCCGCCACCCTACCCCCGTTATCTGGCGGTGATCATTCTGTTGTGCATGGGCTGTGCGTTTGCCGGCAATCATGTGGCGGCGCGAGTCGCATTTGATGATGGTGCGGGAGTGTTGCTGGCGATTTTGATGCGTTCCGGCGGGACCTTGCTGGTGCTCGCCATGCTGGTGCTGTGGCAAAGACAAAGCCCGCGTTTGCCGGCGGGCGCATGGCGCTGGCAACTGCTGCTGGGGTTGCTGATCACTGCGCAGAGTCTGTGTCTGTATTCCGCTGTCGCACGGGTGCCGGTGGCGCTGGCCCTGCTGGTGGCGAACGTATTCCCTATTCTGCTGGCATTGCTCACCTGGGCGTTGGGTGGTCCGCGACCGAGCGCCCGCACCGCGACGTTAATGGGGTTGATTCTATTGGGTCTGGTGTTTGTGCTGGACGTGCCCGGGCGCCTCTCGACCACGACAGACGTCAGTGCGCAATGGCTGACCGGCGTCGCGCTCGCGTTCTGCGCCGCCAGCGTGTTCGCCTGCGCGCTGTGGATCACCGACCACAAACTGTCTCAGGTACGCGGCTCGGTGCGCAGTCTGCTGACCATTTTCATCGTGTTCAGCAGCGTCAACCTCGCAGGGCTGACGGGCGCTCTTCCCGGCGGATTGAACCTGCCCGCCACCTCGACCGGATGGCTGGCCCTCGCCACTCTGGTGGTGCTGTACGGCACAGGTTTTATCGTCTTGTTCATTTCCGTACCTCGACTCGACATGCCGCGCAATGCGCCGGTGATGAACATCGAACCATTGGCAACGCTGCTGATGGGCTGGATTGTGCTGGATCAGATGCTCAGCAACGGACAGATTCTCGGCGGGGTAATTGTGGTCACGGGCATCGTTTTGCTGACATATCGTAAATCAGTGGTCAAGGCTGAGGTTAAAGTCAGTGCGTGAGGGGTTCTCGCCAGCGGTTCTCACGGTCGAGTTTGGCCTGCTTCGGCCAGCTTCTTTTGCACATAAAAAAGCATCAACACCGAATTTGTCTGAGCCTGTCGAGATTGCTGCTCAAACAACGCCACAAGCTCTTCTTCACGCTTGCACTCAGCGTTGATATCGCCCCTTGCAAATTCGCAGCTACCGTATTGGCCCCAGCCTTTGCGGGCCTCATCGGTATCTCGGGCGGGATACACCCAATACGCTTGCCATGCACCGTCGACGACAGGTTTGCCGGCCGCGTCTATCTGCTCAATCGCCTGCAAGGTTGCTGTCGCAGCGGCGTCCAGAAAACCTTGAGGGGTGGCGTCGGCTTTACTCGCCTCATCACGAAGCGCCTGACACTGCGCGTCAGACAAGTCGAACACTGGCAGCGCTTCAATGCTCTCGAACTCATCAAACGGATCGGCATGATTGCCCGGCAACTTGGCGTGGTAAGCCGGCACGACATGGCCGGGGACGCTCATGTCCTGTATGTAATGCAAGACCCTTCCCGCTTGCTCGTATACCGCAACGGGATCGGCACCGGGTTCCACCAGCAGCGCGTTCAGCTTTTCAATACGTTTGGAAAAAATCACGTCCAGGCTACGGTTGGCGAACCAGAATGGCTCAAGTTTTTTGTTGCGGTTATAGAAGTGCCAATTGGTAGCGCGCTGAGGGAGCGTTAGCAGGTTTGAATCCTCAGCGTCAGTGCCTGCCGCCAAAGCCTCCGCCAACTGTTCGGGCAACTTCACCCCCGGGCAGCGTTGATACGCCTGAGCTGCTTTCAGTGCATAGGCCGAATGCAAGTCGGGGTTGAAGGCGAAGGCTGGGGTTGACGGGTTGAACAGCAGCGATAGGCCAAATACTGCGAGGTAACGTGTTGCGGCTCTTCGGCCTATCCGGGTGGCTTCCATGCTGTTGATCTCCAGAAACTTGCGTGATTGCGGAACACTTATCGTACGCGCGGCAATTTAGCACTTAGGTGGTGGCAAAAAAGCTGTTTTTTGCTCAGCCACTCAGGACAAGCATAAAGGGCAACCCCTGCGTCCTAACGTCGCAGCAAACAGCTATTGGCAAATCCTGCACAAGCCTTAGAATCCCGCGCTCTCTTGCAGCCCCCTCGGTGTCTGCCTGCACCACAACACACTTCGGCTTGGCAATCGCATGCGCAGCGGCGCACGTTGCGCTGTTCGTCCTCTAGAGGTTTTTATGTCTCCGCGTTTGCTGGCCATGGCGCTGGCGCCCCTGCTCGGGCTGTTCATTGTTGCGCTGGGCAACGGTTTCATGTCGTCGCTGACCACCCTTCGACTGGACGCTGCCGGTGCCTCGACCACGATGATCGGTATCGTTTCATCGGCCTACTTCATCGGCCTGACCCTGGGTGCGGTGTTCAATGACCGTTTGATTCTGCGCATCGGCCATATCCGCGCCTACGGCAGCTTCGCCTCGCTGATCGCCGTGACCATCCTGCTGCAGGGCTTGTTCTATGACACCTGGGGCTGGTTCGCCCTGCGCCTGATCAACGGCTGGGCCACGGTCGGCGTGTTTCTGGTGATCGAAAGCTGGCTGCTGCTGGCGGGCGACGCGAAGATTCGTGGGCGCTTGCTCGCGTTGTACATGATCGTCTTGTACGGCGCCGGTGTGTTGGGTCAGGCAACGCTAGGGAAAATCACCGGGTTGAGCGACAGCGCACCGTTCATGGTCGCCGGCATGCTCGCCTCGTTGTCGGTGCTGCCGATCGTGATCCTGCCGCGCGTGTCGCCGCTGCTCGATCAGGTGGAACCGCTCAAGCCACGACAACTGTTGGGCGTGACGCCGACCGGGCTGGTCGGCTGTTTCGGCTCGGGTGTGACCATCGCGGCGATTTACACCTTGCTGCCGCTGTACCTGCAACGCAGCGGTCTGAATGTCGGTGAAGTCGGCAGCATGATGGCCTGGACGATCCTCGGTGCGATGCTTTTGCAATACCCGGTCGGACGTTGGTCTGACCGCAAGGATCGTTTGCAGGTGCTGACGATTCTGACAGTGGCGTGCACCGTGTTGTCGCTGGTGATCGTCCTGGTGCCGTTGTCCTCGACCATGCTCGCGGTGATGTTGTTTATGCTCGGCGGCGGCGTGTTTGCGCTGTACCCGGTTGCCGTCAGCCATGCTGCCGACCGTGCGCCTGCCGAAGCGCTGGTGCCGATGATTCAGGGCTTGCTGCTGATCAACTCACTGGGCTCGGCAATCAGCCCGATGATGATTTCGCCGGTGATGAACTCGTTCGGTGCCAATGGTTTGTTCTGGGTCTTTGCGTTGGTCAATCTGTGCATGGTCAGCTTCTTCCTGTGGCGCCGTGGCAAACGCCCGGTTCCGGCCAATCCCGCGCCGTTTGCAGCGGCAGCAACCTTCTCGCCGACAGGTGCGGAACTGCGGGTGACCGAAGATCTGCGTCAGGCAGTGCAGGAACATCCGCCAATGGTTGATGCGTTGAGCGGCGAACCTTCGCCGCAGTGTGAGACGCGCTGAGGGTTGCGCCAGTCTGTGCCAAGCGCAGACTGGCTCGCACCGCTATTCAGATTCGTGGGTGATATCCACGAGCGGAATCGGCTCAATCGCCCAAGCGCGAATTTGACGACGTTCGGGGCTGGGTATCGCACAAGCCTTGCGTCCGGTGAACGTTCGCGCAAGACGCTCTTCATCGATGCGCCAGCCGCGCTGCTCCAGCGCCTGCATGTCTTTGCGAAAGGCAATCTGTAGCGCGTCGGACTTCAACGAAACCTCCTGCTGAAAGGAGTCCGGCACACGTTCGGGCCGGACGTTTTTCAGCACCGCGTGATCTTGTTCGAAGATTCGGATATTGCTGGCAATGAACCTGCGATCCAGCAGCCGTGAGCGCAGGAACGTTCTGCCCATCATCCACCATGTGCGCGTGCGATTGGCGTCAATCGGCACATGCGCCGAGACGATGTAGATCCGCCAGCCGTTGGGCAACTCAAGCTCAAGCGTTGTGCAAGGACCGGACAAATGAAAACCCGGAACGGTGGCCACACTGACAAACTCGGTAGAGGATTTGCGCCGCAGCAGCCCTTTGCGTGCCGGCCTGCGCATGAGCATTTGCGCGCTGCCACTCCACGCATCACTGTCGACCTCGAATGATTCAATCTCGGGATGATCCGGATCGCCGAAGGTTGAACCATGGACAAACGGTGCGTGGGCGAAGTCCAGACCGTTTTCGATAATCCGGTCCCAACTGGCCTGCCAGTCAAAGTGACCCGAGACCACACGGATGGCGGGATCGTCGAGCCAGTCGAGCGTGGGCAACGGTGGACGCTCAGATTCTGGCAGATCACCTAAAAACGCCCAGATCCAACCGTATCGCTCCAGCGTCGGGTACGCATCGACGCGGGCCTTGGCGGGAATCCGCAGGTCGGGCTGCGCGGGTATCTGCGTGCACACACCATCAGCGCCAAACCGCCAGCCGTGATAGGGACACTGCACGCTGTTGCCGACCTTGCTGCCGGCCGACAGTGAGCCGCCGCGATGCACGCAGATATCCGACAGCACGTGCGCGACGCCAGCGTCATCGCGGAACGCTACGAAAGGTTGTCCGAGCAATCGAACCGGCATCAGTCCATCAGTCAACTGTGACGATGGGAGAACGACATACCACAGGTTTGTAAGCATGGGGGGCGTGCGATCCCTCAGTACGGTGAGTTCAAGTCAGAAAAACCCTGGAATGCAAAACTAAACCAGAGGGCTCCACTTGGCCAACGTGAATTGCCAGTGCCCTTGCCCTGCCCTTTGCCTACACTTGCTTGCCAATGATGTTTACCTCTCTGCCGAAGGAGCACGCCCATGTCAAAGCTATATCCCAGTATCGATCCTGAGGGGCTGGTCGAGTACTCGGTTGTCTACACTGACCGCTCGCTCAACCACATGTCGCAGTCCTTTCAAGGCGTGATGAAGAACATTTCCAAGACCCTGAAACAGGTCTACCACGCCGAGGCGGTGGCGGTGGTTCCGGGCAGCGGCACATTCGGCATGGAAGCGGTGGCGCGGCAGTTCGCCACCGGCCAGCAGTGCCTGGTGATCCGCAACGGCTGGTTCAGTTATCGCTGGAGCCAGATCCTTGAGATGGGCAATATCCCGGCGGCGACCACGGTGCTTAAGGCACGGCCGGTAGAGCCGGGTCGCCAGGCAGCCTACGCCCCGCCGCCGCTGGACGAAGTGCTGGCCGCCATCGCGGCGCAGAAACCGCAGGTGGTCTTCGCGCCCCACGTTGAAACCTCATCCGGAATCCTCCTGCCAGACGAGTACCTGCGGGCAGTCGGTGACGCCGTGCATGCGGTGGGCGGTTTGTTCGTGCTGGACTGCATCGCCTCGGGCACGATTTGGGTGGATATGCACAAATGCTCAGTCGACCTGCTGATCAGCGCTCCGCAGAAAGGCTGGAGCGCCTCCCCGTGCTGCGCTCTGGTGATGTTCAGTGCTTTGGCGCTTGAGCGCATCGAACAGACACAAAGCAGCAGCTTCGCCTGCGACCTGAAAAAGTGGCTGCAGATCATGCAGGCCTACGAACAGGGCGGACATGCCTATCACGCGACGATGCCCAGCGATTCCCTCGCGCGGTTCAATGACGTGATGAAAGAGACGCAAGCGTATGGGTTCGACAAGGTTCGCGATGAACAACAGGCGCTGGGTGATCGAGTGCGTGCGCTGTTGACCGGCAAAGGCATCAAAAGCGTCGCCGCAGAAGGCTTTCAGGCCCCCGGCGTCGTGGTGAGCTACACCGATGATGCCGATATCAAGAACGGCAAGAAATTTGCCCAGCACGGCCTGCAGATCGCTGCCGGCGTGCCGCTGCAATGCGACGAGCCGGCCGACTTCCAGACCTTCCGCCTCGGTCTGTTCGGACTCGAAAAACTTCAAAATATCGAGCGCACCATCAGCCTGCTGGAGCAGGCATTGGATGAGGTTATTTAGACACCCGGCAACCAGTCTTCGGGCCGCCTGGTTCGGCCATTTAATAGACTTGAGGCACCATGAGTTCCGGTGGCGTAGGACTGCGTGAGTAGTCCTCCTCGCGCACGCGCTGCGGCAGTTCGATCTGCGGTAACTCGACTTCTTCGTAAGGCATTTGGCCGAGTAGATGATTGATGCAGTTAAGTCGGGCTTTTTTCTTGTCGTCGGCTTGCACCACCCACCAGGGTGCTTCGGCAATGTGGGTGCGTTCGAGCATGATTTCCTTGGCCTTGGTATAGGCCTCCCAACGCCGACGTGACTCCAGATCCATCGGGCTGAGTTTCCACTGCTTGAGCGGGTCGTGAATGCGACTAAGGAAGCGCAGGTGTTGTTCTTGGTCGGAAATGGAAAACCAGTACTTGATCAACTGAATGCCGGAACGGGCGAGCATCCGTTCAAACTCTGGCACGGTCCGGAAAAACTCTTCGTACTGATACTCGTTGCAAAATCCCATGACCTTTTCAACGCCGGCGCGGTTGTACCAACTGCGGTCAAATAGCACGATCTCACCTGCTGCCGGCAGGTGCGAGACATATCGTTGGAAGTACCATTGGGTTCGTTCACGGTCGTTGGGCGCGGGCAAGGCAGCGACACGGCATACCCGGGGGTTGAGCCGCTGGGTTATGCGCTTGATTACCCCTCCCTTGCCAGCGGCATCGCGCCCTTCGAACAAGATCACTACCTTGTGTCCGGTCTTGACCACCCAGCTTTGCAACTTCACCAGTTCACCCTGCAGGCGAAACAACTCGCTGAAATAAAGCCGTCGGTCGTCCTTCTCAATACCGTTCGGAACGTGGTCATCGAACAGCGTGTTCAGGTCATGCCCGTCTTCGGACAACTCCAGCTCCAGCTCCTCGTCACTGTGGTCGAGCAGCTCGCGCTGAATGCGATGTATCAACTGATCTTGAGCTGAGGGCATGGTGAAGACCTCGGGGACGGGATGGTACTGCCATACTGACGGCGATTTATGACTGAGCAGTTACCGGGTTCTCGGGATTGCTGATTGCTTGAAGCAGACGTTGTATCCCGGCCGGACGTCCCGAGCGTTCAACCTTTTGGGGGATTTGCTGAACCAGTCGTACGCTCTGCTCTTTCGATATGTGGTCAGTCCGGGCACAATGCGCATCCTTTTTTGGCTGGCCTTGCCGGAGGCCTCGAAATGATCAAGACACCGTACTACCTCATCGACAAACAGAAACTGCTGACCAACATGCAGAAGATCGCCTATGTGCGCGAGCAGTCCGGGGCCAAAGCCCTGCTCGCGCTCAAGTGCTTCGCGACCTGGTCGGTGTTCGACTTGATGCAGCAATACATGGACGGCACCACGTCGTCGTCGCTGTACGAACTCAAGCTCGGCCGCCAGAAATTCGAAGGCGAAACCCACGCCTACAGCGTGGCCTGGGCCGACGATGAGATCGAGGAGATGCTCGACAATTGCGACAAGATCATCTTCAACTCCATCAGCCAGCTGCAACGCTTTGCCGAGCGCTCTGAGGGCAAAGTCCGTGGCCTGCGCGTTAACCCGCAAGTCAGCAGCTCCGATTATCTGCTGGCCGACCCGGCGCGTCCGTTCAGCCGTCTAGGCGAATGGGACCCGGTGAAGATCGAAGGCGTTATCAGCCAGATCTCCGGCTTCATGTTCCACAATAACTGTGAGAACGGCGACTTCGGCCTGTTCGACCAAATGCTCTGCACCATCGAAGAGCGCTTCGGTGAGCTGCTGCACAAGGTCAGCTGGGTCAGCCTCGGCGGCGGCATTCACTTCACCGGTGAAGGCTACGCACTGGACGCGTTCTGCGCTCGTCTCAAGGCGTTCTCGCAAAAGTACGGCGTGCAGGTCTATCTGGAGCCTGGCGAAGCGGCGATCACTAACAGCGCTTCGCTGGAAGTCACCGTGCTCGACACTCTCTACAACGGTAAGCACCTGGCCGTCGTGGACAGCTCCATTGAAGCCCACTTGCTCGACCTGTTGATCTATCGCCTGAACGCCAAGCTGGCGCCGAGCGAGGGTGAACACACCTACATGGTGTGCGGCAAATCGTGCCTGGCCGGAGACATCTTCGGCGAGTACCAGTTTGACCGTCCACTGGCCATTGGCGATCGACTGTCATTCATCGATACCGCCGGCTACACCATGGTCAAGAAGAACTGGTTCAACGGCCTGAAAATGCCATCCATCGTGGTGAAACAACTCGATGGTACCGTCGAAGTGGTTCGCCAATTCGGTTACGAAGACTACCTGTCCAGCCTTTCTTGAAACGGACAGATAAAGGAGAGAAAAAGCAATTGAAAAAGAACGTTCTTATCATTGGTGCAGGAGGTGTCGCTAAGGTGGTGGCCCACAAGTGCGCGCAGCATAACGATGAACTCGGTCGTATCGCTATCGCGTCGCGCAACATCTCCAAATGCCAGGCCATCATCGACAGCGTCAAGGCCAAGGGTAGCCTCAAACAACCCGCCGATATCAAAGCCTTCTCGCTCAATGCGCTGGATGTCGAGGCGACCAAAGCGCTGATCCGCGAAACCGGATCCGAGATCGTCATCAACGTCGGCTCCGCGTTCCTCAACATGTCGGTGTTGCGTGCCTGCATCGATACCGGCGTCGCTTATCTCGACACCGCCATTCACGAAGAGCCGGGCAAGATCTGCGAAACCCCGCCTTGGTATGGCAACTATGAGTGGAAGCACCTCGCCGAGTGCCAAGAGAAGAACATCACCGCCATTCTCGGCGTGGGCTTCGACCCGGGTGTGGTCAACGCCTATGCAGCTCTGGCACAACAACAGTATTTCGACCGCATTGATTCGATCGACATTCTTGACGTCAATGCCGGTTCCCACGGCAAATATTTCGCCACCAATTTCGATCCGGAAATCAATTTCCGTGAATTCACCGGGCAGGTGTGGAGCTGGCAGAACAGCCAGTGGACCAGCAACACCATGTTCGAAGTCAAACGCACCGACGACCTGCCGGTCGTGGGCTCGCAGAACCTGTACCTGACCGGTCACGATGAAGTGCACTCGCTGTCGAAGAATCTGGGCGTACCCAACGTACGTTTCTGGATGAGTTTCGGCGAGCACTACATCAACGTGTTCACGGTCCTCAGGAACCTCGGCCTGCTGTCCGAACAACCGGTCAAGACCGCCGAAGGCCTGGAAGTCGTGCCGCTGAAAGTGGTCAAGGCTGTGCTGCCTGATCCGAGTTCGCTGGCGCCCGGCTACACCGGCAAGACCTGCATCGGTGACCTGGTCAAGGGCACCAAGGATGGCCAGTCGCGCGAAGTGTTCATCTACAACGTGGCCGACCACGAGGAAGCCTTTGCCGAAACCGACAGCCAGGGCATTTCCTACACGGCCGGCGTACCACCTGTTGCCGCTGCCCTGCTGGTCGCCCGTGGCGAGTGGGATGTGCAGCACATGGCCAACGTCGAGGAACTGCCGGCTGAGCCGTTCCTCAAGGCGCTGGACGTCATGGGACTGCCGACCCGCATCAAGGATGAACACGGAGATCGTCCCTGGAACGGCGTAGCCTGAGGCTCGCAATAACCCGCGACGCGTCACTGCCCGCTACAAAAAACGCCGCTCATTGAGCGGCGTTTTTGTCTGCACTGAAAATCAGGACACGGCTTCCGGACATTGTTGCGCCGGATTCCTGCTCCTGCCCTGTTGTTGCCGGGCGAGCAGTGCCTGTACGTCAGCGACGGCATCCAGAACCCGCTGCGCCCAATGCTCATCCTCCGGGTGCACGACAACAACGCGAAAACCGTGATCATGGCCTTCCGAGCGCACCCCTTCGGAGTCATCGACATGCAAGTCGATATCGAAGGCCGGGGGGAATTTCGACGGACCGTTTGACAGTCCGTTTGTCACCAATGCCTGGTTATGCACCACACTGTTGACCACCCCGTCGACGCGGATGCCATACAACAACAGCCAGCGCCTGATATAGGCCGGGGTCCGACCGGAGGACGTGTAAACCCAGATACTGCAGCCCTGACGCCGCAACTCGCGGGTCAATGAGCGCGTACCGCATCGCAGTGGCTCACCGAACCAACGATGCAAGCAGGCCGGCAACCAGCTCTGCTCGACGGCACAGTGATGCAGCTGGCAGGCCAGCGTGTCATCGATATCGAACGAAACCCGTATGCGCTGGCGAGCGAATACGCTCATGGGGATAGCACCGAGCATGGCTTGCCAAACGCGGCTGACGGAAGCCTGGTACCTGGCGGAAATGGGTTGCCCGCTCATCAATCTCCCCCTTGCAAGACGGGCGAGGTCTTGTCTTTGAGTAAAAAATTCATCGACTCAGGCGCCTGACCTTCGAGGAAGGCCGCATACTTTTTCTTGATTTTGGGCAATTCATACAACGCCTTTACCCCATGTTTGGCGGAGTTGCGGATGACCGAGGACGGATTGAAGTACCCCCCGGCATTTTCCAGCGTCAGCACGAATGGAGGTAATCCCGCGCGCATGAGCAAATAGCTGACGATGAGTGAGCCACTGCGGTTATTACCCTCGATAAACAACTGCGGTTTGCTGAGGATTCGAACATAAACGCCAGCCGCTCGCTTCCAGACTGACTCGCTGCGATACGCGCAATACCAGTTGAACAGGTCCTTTATCCCCCCCTCAACGTTGTTGAAGAAGTGCTCTTCGGTCGCCGCCAGGTGTTGAGCGTACTCCAGCCGGCGAACCGGGTCCCGGCCACAGAGGACGGTAGCGTTGATCTCCAGCATCAGGTTCAGTTGCTGAAGGTCGAACAGGTCGACACCGCGAGCGACATAGTCGTCAATCAGCGCATAGCCTTCAAGCACATTGTGCAGCACTTCGTCAGTGAAGGGATCGCGAGGCTCGGTAAAGTGCCTGCTGAGTTCGGAGAAACGGCCCTGAACCTCTCGCAATACCCGTTCAATCGCGGGCAAATCAAGACGACGCGTTGCAGACATTGGCAATCCTGAGAACGGTAGATAAAAGGGTCAAACGGCCGGATGCCAGTACCGCACCCTTGTCCATGGCCGCTTGCCGTCTTGACTGGATAATTGCTGCTTAGCTGAACTTGCCGCTGATGTAGTCTTCGGTCATTTGTTCACGCGGTTTATCGAATATCTGGGTTGTCGGCCCCATCTCGACCAGATAGCCGGTGCGCGTCCCCTGGGAAATATCAACCGAGAAAAAAGCGGTCGTGTCAGCGACGCGGATGGCCTGCTGCATATTGTGAGTCACCAGGGCGATGGTGTAATCCTTCTTCAACTCGATCATCAACTCCTCGACCCGCCGGGTCGCGATCGGGTCGAGTGCCGAGCACGGCTCGTCCAGCAACAGCACTTCCGGTTCGGTCGCAATGGCACGGGCGATGCAAAGCCGTTGCTGCTGGCCACCGGAGAGGGACAGGCCGCTGACCTTGAGCTTGTCCTTGACCTCATCCCACAGCGCGGCCCCCTGCAAGGCATGTTTCACGCGGTCGCCCAGATCGCCCTTGTAGCGATTGAGGCGCAGGCCGAATGCAACGTTGTCGAAAATGCTCATCGAGAACGGATTCGGCTGCTGAAACACCATGCCGATATAACGACGCACGACCACTGGATCGACGCCCTTTCCATAAACGTCTTGTCCGAGGAAATGCACGTGCCCTTCAAAGCGAAATCCCTTCACCAGATCGTTCATCCGGTTGAGGCTGCGCAGCACGGTGCTCTTGCCGCAACCCGATGGACCGATGAAACCGGTGATCTTGTTTTTTTCGATCGGAACATGGCTGTCACGCACGGCCAGGAAGTTACCGTAGAAAATCTTGTCCAGCTTGCAGTCCATGACCACTGGCGCCTGAGTGACAAACGGAGCCGCGACTTGCAGATTTGATGCGTTCAAGGTTCAGATGCTCCGTTCTCAGTACTTGGGCTTGCCGAAAATACGGCTGACAATATTGACGACCAGTACGATCATCACCAGCACCAGCGAGGCCGCCCATGCCAGTTCGAGTTGGTTGTCGAAGGGCATGCCGGAAAAGTTGTAAATCAGCACGGCGAGCGAGGCCGTCGGATTCATGACCGCCAGGCTGCCATCGTGGTAGATCCAGTAGTTGCTGAACAACGCCGTGAACAACAAAGGTGCGGTTTCGCCCGCAGCGCGAGCCACGGCCAGCATGACCCCGGTGAGGATCGCCGGCATGCCGGTCGGCAAGACGATTTTCCAGATGACCTGTGAACGGGTGCAGCCCATGCCGTAGGCGGCATCTTTCATGATCTTGGGCACCATCCGCATCGACTCTTCAGCCGTCAGCACGACGATCGGCAACATCAGCACGGCCAGTGCCACGCCACCGGCCGGCGCCGAGTAAGTACCAGTGGTCATCACGACAAGCGCGTAGGCGAACACCCCGGCCAGAATGGAGGGCAGCCCCGTGAGCATCTTGGCGGCAAAGCGCGCGGTGTTTGCCAGCTTGCTGTCAGGGCCCAGTTCCGCCAGAAAGATGGCAGCCATGATGCCTACCGGCACCGCGATCGCCGCTGCGATACCGACCATGACGAAAGTGCCGGCCATCGCGTTGCCGAAGCCACCACCCGTCTCGAAACCGGTGGGCGGAAGTTCGGTGAAGACCTCCAGATTCAGACGTGCCCCGCCGCGAGTGATCAGCATGTAGAGCACGGAGATCAATGGCACGCTGGCCAATAGCGCACCGCCCCAGACCAGCATGGTCAACACCAGGCTGCGCAGCGCGCGACCTTCAAACTTGCGCTGCAGACTAGGAAATGCAGCCTCAGAGGACGTGATGTCAGTCATTATTTAGTACCACGCTGGGCATAGACCATGATCATGGAACCGATGATGTTCACCAGTAGCGTGATGAACATCAGGACCAATGCGGCGTACATCAACACTTCAATCTCATTCGGCCCTGCCTCGGGGAAATTCAACGCCAGCAAGGCCGCCAGCGTATTGGCCGGGGCAAAGAGAGAAAGGGAGATGTTGTTTGCGTTGCCTACCAGCATGGCCAGCGCCATGGTTTCACCTAACGCGCGGCCCAGCCCCAAGACGAGGGAACCAAAGATGCCGGTGGCGGCAGATGGCACCATCACCTTGAGAATGGCTTCCCAGTGGGTGGTGCCCATGCCGTAGGCAGCCTGCTTGGTTTTCATCGGTACGCCGGTGAGGGCGTCCTGCGACACGGCAGCAATGGTCGGCAGAATCATGATTGCCAGCACCAGCGCCGCCGGCAGCAGTCCAGGTCCGCTCAACGACGTGCCAAAAAAAGGTATCCAGCTGAGTTCGCTGTTCAGCCACTCCGCCAGCGGCCGAATTGCCGGAATCACCACGTAGATCCCCCAGAGACCATAAACGACGCTGGGGATGGCTGCCAGCAACTCGACGATGGTACGGAAGACGGCAGCGAGCTTGGCGGGCAGGAAATCCTGGGTCAGAAAAATCGCCATGCTGACACCGAAAAAACCGGCGATCAGCAGCGCAATGAAAGCACTGTAGAGCGTCCCCCAAATGGCCGGCAGAATGCCGTATTTGCCCTGATTGACATCCCAGACGGACCCCAAAAGCACATCCAGGCCGTGCTTCTCAATGCCGGGAATGGCCTTGCGCCCTACTTCGAATATCAGCGCAAAGACCAGCGTCAGAATCAGCACCACGCCTATTTGCGCTAGCGCACGGAAGACGCGGTCGACCAGAAAGTCCTTTGCGGACGGTGGTTGGCACGCAGAAGCCGGATTAACCGGTACGACAAAAGGTGTGTTCATTGGCTAATTCCGGAATGAAGGGAAACTCTCCCGGCGCTGCAAGCAGGCGCCGAGAGAGGCCTCACGAGCGCTTACTGGATGTTGGCAGACGCTTTGCGAACCTGATCGACGACCGACTGTGGCAAAGGTATATAACCCATCGAGTCGGCGATTTTCTGCCCTTCGGTCAAGCTGTACTCGACCATCTCGCGCATGGCTTTGGCCTTGGCCGGGTTACCGTTGTCCTTGCGAAAGATCATCCAGGTGTAGGAAGTGATCGGGTAAGACTTGGCGCCGTCCGGATCTGGCAGCCAGGCCACCAGGCTCTCGGGCATTTTTACCGCAGCGAGTGCCTCGGCGCCGCTTTCCGCGTTCGGGACCACGTACTGACCGGCCTTGTTCTGCAACTGCGCGAAGTCAACCTTGGCAAGTTTGGCAAAGCCGTATTCGATGTAACCGATGGCACCCGGCGTCTGGCGTACGGTGGCTGTCACACCGTCATTCTTGGGCGACTTGATGAATTTGTCGCTGGCCGGCCAGTTGACGGTGTTGCCCTCCCCCAGCGCCTGCTTGAACTCCGGATTGATGGCCGCCAGGTGCTTGGTGAACACCGCAGTGGTACCGCTGGAGTCTGCTCGCACAACAACCGTGATCGGTGTATCGGCCAGTTTCAATTCAGGGTTGGCTGCGGCGATCTGCGGGTCGTTCCAGCGCGTGATCTTGCCCAGGAAAATGTTGGAGTAGACGTCGCGTGGCAATTTGAGCCCTTTAGGATTGCCCGGCAGGTTATAAGCCAGCACGATTTCACCCGCTGTCATTGGCAGCAACTGCACGCCCTCGCCCACCTTGGCAATGTCTTCGTCTTTCATCGCAGAATCACTGGCGGCGAAATCAACGGTTTTATTCAAAAAGTCCTGTACACCCGCACCGCTGCCCTTGGATTGATAATCCACAGTGACACCCGCCGACTTTTTGCTGAAATCCTTGAACCAGGTGAGGTAGATCGGTGCCGGAAAACTGGCTCCGGAGCCTGTCAACCGGACGTTTTCCGCCGCGAAGGACATTGAGGTAGCCAACAGAGATGCAGTCACAACGAACGCAGCAGACTTGATCAATCGTTTCATCAAGGAAACTCCTTATAGGGGCTCCTTAACTCTGCAGCAATCTCGTTAAGTTTTTATGAACGTTGGATGGCAGGACCCCGCCTCAATCGTTTTGACCCCTTGCTACCCTTACTCATCGTACCCCCTCCTCGCACATACCTATTGCGCAGTAGTACCGACGCACATGACTTTCCAGGACTCTCAAGGCAATGGGTGTCCATCCAGGCGACAGTGGATCTGAATTTTTACTCGCCCGCTGCGGCGGCAGGCGCGTGAGAATTCGCTGGCCGTCGCCATGAGTCCGAATCCCATCGCCTGCGTTATCTCAGTCAGGCAAAGCCCTGCCTGTTCCGCCTTTGTCGTTCGCGGGATTTGGCAATCGAATCTTCTTGCGCGCGGGTTGTCCTTATTCCCGGATTGCGTGCCGCCATTCGCCAAGCGCCACTTTCCAACGCTACTTTGCCTCCACCGCCATGGCTCCAAAATGGAAATGGCGTTAGCATTTCAACCATCCGGCTTAACAAGCCTGTTTTTTCAGATCAGGGTCGCATAGTGGAAAAGCTAAAACGCCTTCAAAGCGGAATCGAAGGGCTCGACGCGCTGCTTCAGGGTGGCCTGGTCGCGGGTGCTTCGTACATCGTTCAGGGCCGCCCCGGTTCCGGCAAGACCATCCTCGCCAATCAGCTCGGCTTCAATCATGCCCGCAATGGCGGTCGCGTTCTGGTCGCCACCTTGCTGGCCGAGTCTCACGACCGACTGTTTCAGTTTCTGTCGACCATGAGTTTTTTCGACGCCTCGCGAGTGGGCGCTGAAATACAGTTTGTCAGCGCTTTCGATACGCTGGAAAACGAAGGCCTCGATGAAGTGGTGAAACTGCTGCGGCGCGAAATCAGCCGGCAGAAAGCGACGGTCATGGTCGTCGACGGTTTGCTCAACGCGCGCTCCAAGGCCGACTCACCGATCGACACGAAAAAATTCATCTCCGAACTGCAAGGCCATGCGGCATTCGCCGGTTGCACCGTGCTGTTTCTCACCAGCTCGCGCCTGGACGACGGCAGCCCGGAACACACGATGGTCGACGGCGTCATCGAAATGGGCGAAGAGCTGTTCGGCACGCGATCGGTGCGCCGCATTCACCTGCGCAAGACCCGCGGCAGCGGCGCTTTGACCGGTGTTCACGAGTGTGAAATCACCGAAAAAGGCCTGGTGGTCTATCCGCGCCTGGAAAGTCTGTACAAACGCCCTTCCGCCCCCGACAGCGCAGACATGACACGCATTCCCAGCGGCATCGTTTCGCTGGATGACATCCTCGGTGGCGGCTTGCACAGCTCCAGCGTCACGCTCGTCATGGGACCTTCCGGGATCGGCAAAACCACGCTGGGGCTGAAGTTTCTCGCGCAGTCGACGGCCGAAGCGCCGGGCCTGCATTTCGGCTTCTATGAGAGCCCGCAACGGCTGCGACTCAAAGGCCGTTCGCTGGGCATCAATATTGAAGAAATGGAACACAGCGGTGCACTGAGCATTGCCTGGCAGCCGACCACCGAGGGCTTGCTCGACGCCCTCGGTGCGCGCCTGCTGAGCCTGGTCGATGAAAAAGGTATCAAGCGCCTGTTCATCGACAGCCTCAGCGGCATGACTCGGGTTTCAACCACACCGGAACGCATCACCGATTTTTTCAGTGCTCTGATGAACGAGCTGCGATCCCGAGGCGTCACGGTCTTCGCCTCGTGGGAAATGCGCGATCTGTTTGGCTCCGAGGTCAGCGCACCGAATTCCGACCTGTCCAGTATTGCCGACAACCTGATTCTCATGCGTTTCTTTGAAAATCACGCTGAACTTCGCAGGACGCTTTCCATTCTCAAGATACGTGATAGCTCCTATAACCCTTCGCGGTTCGAGGTAGTCATCCGTGATCAAGATGTGTTCCTGGAAAAGGCTTTGAGAAATGAACCTTCCGTCTCATCTGAGTCATTGCCTGGTTCAATATCGTAAGTCTTCGAGCGGGTTGAAATAACATGACCACCATCCTGGTAGTCGACGACGAGTATCTGATTGCTGACATTCTTGGCTTTGCGCTGGAGGATGAAGGCTTCATGACGGTGACGGCCAGCAATGGCAAGAAAGCCCTCGAAGTGCTGGAGAGAGAACGGCCAGCACTGATCATCACGGACTTCATGATGCCGGTCATGGACGGCCTCGAATTCGCCGAAGCCGTGCGTGCTCAGCCTTCCGTCAAACACCTGCCGATCATTCTCATGAGTGGAGCGCAGGCGCACATCGGCATGCAGCGCTCGGATCTGTTTGACGTGGTGCTGCCCAAGCCTTTCGACATTGAAGTGATTGTGGCTGAGGTGAAGAAGCTGTTGGCTTCCTCATAGATACTCAACGACAAAGGCAATTTCGGCATTGGCATTGCCCGCTCTCATTTGTGAATTCGCGGGCTCAATGCGCACGAAGCGCGCTTGCAAGTCTACAGATGCGTTCCCGCCTTCCGATGTAGGCGCTTTCATTATGTAGTTCTGATTCAGCTTGAGTGGCTTCCCGTCTCTGAAGCGCATCTGCAATGCCAAACCTTTGGCAGTGGAACTACTGTTCAGATTTACCATGCCAGTATTAGCGTCCCACAGAGGGCTGCCCGCAGTGGGCGAAAAGGAGTAGCGGAAGTTGTTTATTCCGGCAGGACAGTTTTTCATACTGAGAAAAAAGTATTGCTCCTTGGCATAGGCACCGTTCTTCGGGAAATCGCTCAAGTTATAGCTACCCATATCAACTTTTACATCGGGTGTTTCGCAAGACTGTGAGACCACCCGCGTGCCACTTGTATTCAATGCCAGAGGCTCGATTTCAGCAGCGACAAATTTCCCCAATTGGCCTGAGGGTATCGTCGCACTACCGGAAATCTCACCCGTCTTTACAAGACGCAAGATGTGCTGAGTGCCATTCCACCCCCAACCGCCAGCAACGTCGGTGTCTCCCGGAAAGCCTTTCCATGCTTTGCCCGATGGAGGTCGAATCCATTGCCAGCCGATCCCGGTATTTCCAACAGGAAAAATCTGCGCGCCTGATTGGGTGACGCCCACAGAATTGCGAACACCTTCATTGTGTACCGCAGAGCACCTGAACGAACTGGGAATGGCTCCCAGGGTCACGATTGGGCTTTCATAGATAACCGTGCCGTTCGGCGTGTCCCGCGGCACCGAGATCGTGGCCGGAAGGACAACTCGGAGGTCGCCCATGGAATTATCGGGATAAAATTCGCATACCGCCGCCATTGTATTTGACGACAGCATATACAAGAGTCCGACAATTGATATACGGGATAACTTCATAGCACTCTCTCTGACTCTGCATTGCATGCAAACAACTGAATGACTGACGATGGCGCGAATATTTAATCGGCAGCAAAACCACCACAATCGGAACGAGAAGATAATAAATAAACAGCACTTGCGCAAAAAGTTTATTTATTCAACAAACAGACAATTCTCATAGATTTATAGCTAACTAGCCAAATCGGAAAAACCTATAAAAGGACACGTTATTGAACACCATCCTTTACCAGCGCAGATAACCAACAGACAATTTAAGACTCGTCTTAAAGGCGCAACGGAAATCGGTCATTACACTGTCCACTCTTGAAAGGAGAAACGATTCCGTGAGAGCCCTCGATACCCTCAATAGCCCAAAACCCCAGAGCAACGCCGCCATCTATTGCCTGACGATTCTGGCACTGGCGCTGATCGCCATGACTGTCGCCGCCGGTTATGAGCTCAACAATCTGTTTCCACTGAAGGCCGTGGTGCAAAAGCAGGAGATCCAGCTCACACAGCGAGCCGATGCCATCCAGTCAATGAGCGCAGAACTCAAGCGTCTGGCAGAACAAAAGCAGGCACTGGAGACTGACCTGCTTACCGCGAAGGAACAGGCGAAGGCCGCCGAGACGGCAAAGACGGAGCTCGAAAACACTCAACGCGCGGCGCAAACCAGCGCCGCGTTAGAGGATGAAGATTCACTGTGCGCGATCATCGAGCAAAATATCCGCCTCGTAGCGGACCAGCTCAGTCGCGATGACTTCTTTCGCTTGCGTGATGAGCGCGAAGCTGAAGCCGAAGCGGTGCTTGAAAGCTATGAAAAACAACTCGCCACCTGCATTGAACAACTGACGGCACAAACCGAGCAGCCAACACAGAAATGAGGTAGCGGCCGCTGCACAACAGGATTGACCGCGGATCAAACAAAGCCCTGGTGATCAGGGCTTCCTGCTCACTCTTTACAGCTTGAATTCCTTGGTCAACTTATTCAGCGATGCCGCTAATTGCGAAAGCTCCGCCGACGCAACGGCGGTCTGTTTCGAGCCTTCTGCAGTTTCGCAAGACAGGTCGCGAATGCTGATCAGGCTGCGATCCACTTCGCGCGCAACCTGAGCCTGCTCTTCGGCAGCGGTCGCCATCAGCAGGTTTCGTTCATTGATAAGATTCAGAGACCCAGTGATGTCAGTCAGCACTTCGCCGGCGATATTGGCCATCTCGAGTGTTCTTTCAGCTTGAGAGCGGGTGTGGCTCATGGACGTAACTGCCCTGCTGGTGCCCGACTGAATGGAGCTGACCATGGACTCGATGTCCTCGGTCGATTTCTGCGTACGCTGCGCCAGCCCTCTCACCTCATCTGCAACCACGGCAAAGCCGCGGCCCGCCTCCCCCGCCCGCGCCGCCTCGATGGCCGCGTTCAACGCGAGCAGATTGGTTTGTTCGGCGACTTCTCGGATCACGTCCAGCACGCTGCTGATATCGCTCGCCATCGTAGAAAGCGCCTGCACTTCTGCCGAGGTGCCATGCACGCTGGAAACCATCAGATTGATTGCCGCGACCGTTTCGCTGACCTGGGCTTTACCGGCAATGGCTGCGGCGCTTGATTCCGACGTCAGTTGCGAGGTCGATGCGGCGTTGTCCGCGACCTGCTCCACCGCCGCACTCATTTGCGTCACGGCGGTGGCGGCCATTTCGATTTCATGACTCTGACGCTGAGTGATACGCGAAATATCTTCGGTGACGCCGTGCATGACTTCCGAGGTTTCGGCCAACTGCGTGGACGAGTCACGGATCATGATCAGCGCATCACGCAAACTGGCTTGCATCGCGGCCAACGACGACAGCATCTGCGCTGCCTCATCGGAACCATCCAGCGCGATGGTTTCGCTCAGATCGTTGGCGGCGATGCACTCCGCTACCCTTAGTGAGCCTGCAATCGGCACCGTCAGACTGCGCGTGTACAACACCGCCAGGGCCAAGGAAGCACCGATGGCAATGATAATGAACACACTGACGATCCACAGCGTGTGTTCGTAGACATTGTCGGCCTGCTTGCCCGCTTCATAAGCTTCGATCTCATTGAGAGCAATCAGCTTCTTGAGCGCGACCTGCACGCCGTCCGAGGCGGCACGCATCTGATTCTTTGACAGCGCAATGGCCGCTTCAAGCTGCCCGTTCGCCACGGTTTCAAGGTATTGGTCCTGCGCCTGATCATTGACCTGTTGTGCTTTGGCGAACGCCTCGAAGGCCTCACGTCCGGCGTCAGTTGCCAGCAGATCAATGAGTGCGCGCTGATGATTTTTGATGAGCTGACGCGATTGCTGAATGTCCATCAGGGCCTGAGCCTTGCGCTCAGGGGTTTCAATAGGGTTGCGCAGGCGGGCGTTATTGCCCTTGATTTCGATGAGTTCACGATCCAGTTGTCCGAGCAGCTTGATACTCGGCACGATGGTCGTCTCGACATAGGTCTCCGCCTTATTGAGCAAGTCGACTTGCTGCAAGGCGATCAATCCGATCGCGATAATCATGAGACAGAACAAGCCAAAACACAGCGCCGAACGCGGCGCGAGATTGAGTTTACGAAGCAGCATGATGCCTTACCTTAGAGTGTATTCAAGACAATGGGGCAAACGAGCGGGCAGCACAGCAGGCGCTGAGCAATAGCACCTCAAAGCACAAGCGGATTACCGCGCGAAGGCGCAACAGCTAGCGGTTTGCGCCCGAAGAAAGCGTGGAGTCGGATGAGGCCGGCTCCGCCAGCTCCTTGAGCGTCGGGTCGGCCAGCATCAGAAAATCCGCCAATCGCGGCAGATCGATTTTCGAGACCAGACGCATCCAGCGTTGCGGATGCGGGTTGAAGACGGTCTTCGACCACTGATGATCATCACTGGGGTTGAAAATCAGCAGGTGACGAATCAGCGGGTTTTCCCCAAAAAAATCGAGCGGATCCATCGCCATCTCGTTGAGCAACTCAGCATTGACGACGACCAGGCTGAGCCGTTGGGGGCAGTAATACGTCAGTACTCTCAGGTCACGATAAGTACAGACGTTCACTACGCTGAGACAGCCCAGCTTGTTGAACTGTTGTTCAATCGACAGACCTCTACGCACGTCGTTATCGGCGATCAGGATCCGCAAGGATCGACTTCGGTTATTTTCAAGAAACATCGGACACCTTTGGCAGCTCCATTCTTCCTTTCAAGAAAATAACCAAGGGGCCAACCTGGCCGATATGAGACTTGTCTCAAAATGACCACAGGGATCGCTGAGCGAAAACCACACCTTGATGACAAGCCCGCGCTAGCGAGGCCCGGCCTGGTTCAAAGTCTTTGGAGGGAGGGATTTTGCAACGGTGGCGAGCGGCGCAATGCCAGAAGCGCGGGACGGTCGTATACGAACCAGACAATTCTCATTATTAACGCCCCTTGTTGTCAGTAACCTTGAAACAAGGGGCGCAAACTCATTCTTCTCAGTCCATCAAGGCAGCGTCAGCGTCACGACGTAATTGCCAGTCGTTATCTGATGGCCCTTGTTGTCCGTGAGCAGCAAACGCTGGTCGTAATATTTTTCCTGCTCGTGGGTATCGGCAATCATCTTCACGAACACTTGCTGGCGCGGCTCACCCCGCCCTGCCGCACTAACGTTGGTCACCGAGAACATCTGACCAGTGCTCGCCTGCGGACAATCAAGCAGCTCGACAGAAGCAGAAGCACGGCTGGCGCCACTCGCCATGCAACTTGTCTCGACGATCTGTCCGCTGAAGCGAATCACTCCGCTGACAGGCGCAGACTGGGCCGCGCTGACGGTGTCAAAACTCAGCAGGCAGAGACAGGCAATCAATAAAGGACGTCGAATGATCATCGCGAAACTCCATGGTTATTAACCAAGGTATCGCCCGTTGCAAAATGATCTTTAACGTCCCCCTTCAATGCAAGGCCAGTCAGCAGAGCCCTGCGCCAATACGGTTACAGCTCGACCCGTTTGATTTTCTTGATCAGATCAGCCTGTGCATGCTCCAGCTTCAACGCGCTGCGATTGATATCCAGTGGATCGATGACCGGCGCTTCGCACTCGGCCTCAAGGTCGTTACACGCCTCGATGACCTGATGCTCGGCGACAATGCGCGCCGCGCCCTTGATCCGATGTGCCAGGTCAGCCAGCAACCCGGGATCGCTTTCGGGTATCAGCGAATGCAGCTCCTCCAGATCCTTCTCACAACTCGACAGCGCCTCGCGCAGCAGTTCTTTCATCATGTCGAGATCGCCTCCGGTGAGCTCGGTCAGACGCTCGCGAATCGACCCCAGCTCCTTGATACCCGCCGCAGGCGGGCTTTCAACTGGCTCGGTTTCGACGTCCTTTTCCCAGCCGGCAAGCAGGGTCGACAAGGTGCTGAGGCTGATCGGTTTGAACAGACAGTCGTCCATCCCCGCCTCTCGGCATTTCACTTTTTCTTCCGGCTGCGCGTTGGCTGTGAAGCCCAGCACGATACACCGCGCTCCACCACTGTCGCGTTCGTCCTGGCGAATAGTGCGGGCCAGTTCGTAGCCGTTCATGACCGGCATGTTGCAGTCCGTGATCACAATGTCGAACGGCTCCGAACGCCACAATGCCAATGCCTGCGCTCCATCGGCAGCATCACGCACCGCCTGGCCAAGAAAGCTGAGCTGCTGCGTCAGCAGCAGACGGTTGGCGCTCTGGTCATCCACTACCAGAATCCGCAGCGTCGGCACTGGCTTGTCCTGGACAACCGAAACAGGCAGCACCTTGCCGCCGAGCGGACTGAGGATATTGAAGAACAGCGATACTTCCAGGCAGGTGCCTTTGCCCAGCGTACTGGTGATGTTCAGTCGCCCGCCCATCAACTCGCACAACGAACGTGAAATCGCCAATCCCAGACCGGTGCCGCCCCGGTTCGAGGGGCCGTGATTGGCTTGCGAAAACGGCTGGAACAGGTTCTGCAGATCAGCGCTGGAAATGCCGATGCCGGTATCCTCGACTTTGAGATCGACCTGCAAACGTTCGTCAGCAAGGCGTTGGCCGCGAATCGAGACGCTGACATGCCCGGTATCGGTAAACTTGATGGCATTGCCGACCAGATTCGAGAGCACCTGCTGGAAGCGCATCGGATCAACCAGTACGTCACAGCCGACTGTGGCGTCGATATCGAGCTTCAATACCAGACTCTTCTGCCTGGCCAAGCCGTCGAACACCCGCGCCACGGACTCCACAAGTTCGCGCAGGTTGGCACGTTTGGGCGAAAGACTGACATGCCCAGACTCGATGCGAACCACATCGAGGATATCGCCGATCAGCTCCAGCAGGCCTTTCGCCGAGTCGTAGGCGACTTCAATCGCCGGTCGATCAAAGTGGCCCTGCTCGGCGCGCTTGAGGGTGAGTTCGAGCATGCCGATCACGGCACTCATAGGCGTACGGATCTCGTGGCTCATGGTCGCGAGGAACGTGGTTTTGGCGCGGCTTGACTCATCGGCCAGCTCTTTCGCCGAACGCAACTCCTCGATCAGTTCGCGGCGTTCGCTGATGTCGATCCAGCCGCAGATCACGCCTCTGACTTCCCCCGTCGTGTCGTGATAAGGCTGGATCCAGTGATAAATGATCAGCCGCGTTTCACCAACATGCAGCGTGCGATCCACCTCGTAAGGTTCGTCCCGCTCGATGACGCGCAGATAGTCATCGTGAAATTGCAACGCTTCCTGGCGATTGCGCTTGCCGCTTTCGAGCACGGTCTTGCCGATCACGTCTTTTTCCAACAGGCCAAACGTCTGCAGATAATTGTTATTGCAGGTGACAAGCCGACCTTCCCGATCGCGTACGTAAATGGGATGCGGCGTGCCGTTGATCAGCGCCCCCATGAACTTCAGTTGATCGCCGAGCAAGCGCTCTGCCCGACTGCGTTCGCGGATCTGCCGGCGAATATAGAAATTCCACGCCAGCGATCCGAGGATAATCAAGAAGGCACCAGCGCTGATTTGATAGATCAACACCTTGTAATCGCGCCACGACAGTCCCGAGAACGCGGCAATGGGACGCCAACGGTTGAGGATCACGTCCAGCTCGTCGGGTGGAATGCTCAGCAGAGCCTTGTTCAGAATGCTGACCAGTTCGGTATCGGCGCGTCGGGCGGCGAAGGCGAGGAAACCTTTGTTCATGCCGACGATGTTGGAGATGCGCAAACTGTCGCTGTAGATGTGAGCGATGTAATAGCGCGCACTGTGCAGCGTGGTAATCATCGCGTCTGCTCGCCCATCCTTCACGTCAGCCAGCGCCCCCAGCACTGTCTCGTTGTCGACAATTTCAATGTCGGGATAATCCTTGAGCAGCTCACGCTCCGCCGAGCTCTCGGGGACGGCGACGCGCTTGCCGCGTAGCTCCTGCAGGCTTGAAGGCGCGCCAGCGTCCTTGGCGGTGACGATCACAAAAGGACTGGCGAGGAACGGGTGGGTGAAACGCATACCGACTTCACGGGAGACGGTTGGCGTCAGCAACGAGATATCGGCGCTGCCATCCAGCAGGCGTGTGCTCAAGCTGGAAAAGCTGTCGGTGCGCTTCACATCGATCTGCAAACCAGTGCGCCGCTGAATCAGTTCCAGCAGATCGGCGCCGATTCCGCCAAAGTTGCCATCGCCATCAAAGAACGCAAATGGCGCCTGATCGTCATTGATCACGAACCGCGCGACCGGGTGCAGCTCAAGCCAGCGTGCTTCGCCGGGTGTCAGGTCAATACGTTTGGGGGTCAGTGCCCCGCCGCCACCGGACCAGCGTTTGGTGATTTCGGCTATCTTGCCCTCTCCCATCGACTCGATGACCGAGTCGATCAGACGCAGCAATTGATCATTACCTCGGCGCAGGGCAAAGCTGAAACCGTTGGTTTGCGTTTTGACGAAAGAGTGCAGGCGCACATAGTTGAAGTAGTTGAGGTTGATCAGATAGTTGCTGGACACCGTGTCGCCCAGAAACAGATCGACTTTGCCAAAGGCCAGCGCAGCCAGTGCCAACTCGTTCGATGGGAAAAGTACGAACTCGGCGTTGGGATACAAGCCATGCAGCTGACTGGATGGCAGGTAATCGTCGGCAACCGCAATACGCAAACCGGCCAGATTGGCCGGCATCGGTCGCCGATCATCGCCGCGCATGAACATTGCCGGCACGTCTTCGACATAAGGCTTGCTGAGCGTAACGAGGCCGTCGATCAACTCGAAACTGTTGGAGCTGCCCAACATGTCGATGTCGCCACGTTCAAGCGCCGCCATGGCATCGCGACGGTCGGGATATGCCTTGACGGTAACTTCGACATGCAGGGCCTGACCGATAATGCAGGCGATGTCGGCGGCAATCCCCTCATAACGCGTACCGCTGGCGGTCATGACATAGGGCGGGAAATCCGGAAGCGCCGATCCCAATACGAGGCTGCGTTTCTGCCGGAGCCAACTCCAGTCTTCATTGCTCAGATCGACCTGCACCTCCTTGCAGTCTGATCGACCGAACACCTGCAGAGTGCGCGGCTCTGCTGCCCACAACGACCCGCTACCGAATACGAAAAGCACACTGACGAGCAAAACACCGCGCAACAGTTGAAACATAAGCGTGTTATCCCTGGTTGTCGGCTGTCAGGCTGTGCTGCAACTTGAACAGCTCTGCATCACCACGAATGCCAAGCTTTTTGAAAGCGGCCTGTTTTTGCCCACTGATGGTTTTGCGACTGCGCGAGAACTTCAAAGCAATCTGCGTCACCCCCATACCCTCGAGGCAGCAACGCAAGACTTCTTTCTCTTTCGGCGACAGCAAAGGATTGCTCAGGAAATCGTCGCTGTGCGCCGCGCCGTCATCATTGGCACCAGCAGGTTCATCGACCGACGCAGGCAGCACATCAAGCTCGAAGGCCATTGCCGGCGACAGGTACAACTGGCCGGACGCTGCGCAACGGATGCCCGTGATCAGGTCATCGACTGGCTGGGACTTGCCGAAGAATCCGCTGACGCCCGCTCCGATCGCCATGTTCACCACCGCCGGGCGCTCTTCAGAGGATGAGACGAGGATGCGCATGTCTGGATATTGCTTGCGCAGCAGGCGAATCAGATTAAGCCCGTCCAGCTCGCCATCGTGCAGCTTGTAGTCGAGTATCAGCAGGTCGATTTCGACCTCGCGCAATCCAGCGAGCAACTGCGCGCTGCTCCCGTACACGCCCACGACACTGAACTCGGCTTCGCGCGTCAGCCGCGATTTCATCGCCAGACGTATGAGCGAGTGATCATCAAGGATGGCAACGCGTAACGGATTCACGACTGACCAATGCATGAGCAACTCCATGATGAGGAGGGTTGAAGGATCATCAGCACTTGGCAACCGCAGCAGATCCCGGGCATCACCGAAGCTTTCAGGTGCATCTGATTGATTTCTCGGCACATGATGATTGTTTTGAAGACACGACGAAATAGGGCTTTGTCCCAAAAGTCAGACCGCGAGCGCGCATCAAAGGTCGGACGTACCTATTGCGCGGCGCCAGGACGACTTTTGACCCTCGAAGCGCCAATCGACCAGATGCGCCCAATTCATGGGGCGAGCGTAGAAGAAGCCCTGCCCCCACTGGCAACCGAGTCGAGCCAGGTGATGAACCTGGTCTGCGGTTTCAATACCTTCTGCCACCACACGCATGTCCAGCTCGCGCGCCAAGGCCAAGGCACCGTGGATGACCGCACTGTAGCGAGCCTGCTGGAAATTCTGCACGAAGCCGGCGTCGAGTTTGATTTCGTTGAACGGCATCTGACACAGTCGCTCCAGCGAAGAATAGCCGACACCGAAATCATCGATTGCCAGGCTGAAGCCGAGCATGCGCAGACGCACCATGTTTTCCATGCTGATCTCGGGCATCTGCAGCAGACCGGTTTCCGTCAGCTCGAATATGAGCCCGGCTGGCGAGGCGCCGTGAATGCGCAACAGTGCCTTGATCCGGTCGACAAGATTCGGGTTGGCCATCTGCGTCACGTCGAGATTGAATGCCAGTTTGAACGGCTTGCCGTGGGACTGCACGAAACGCTGCAGACTCAATCCTTGCGTGAGCAGGCTGAAAAACATTTCGTCGAGCAGCCCGCAACGCTCGATCGTGGGCAAGAACATGCCCGGTGAAAGTAACCCGCGACTGGGGCTTTGCCAGCGCACCAGCACCTCGGCGCCATCCACTTCACCACTGCGCAGATGAAACTTGGGCTGGAAGTACGCGCGAAATTCCTGCCGACGTATCGCTTCAAGCACTTCGTTCTCCGAAGGCTGATCGAGATGACTTTCCGCCACTTTGACATCGACCTGGCTGTGCGGCCGATAGCGCGCCAGCAATGGCGCCAGCACATCGACCATCAACGGCTTTGCAACACTGCCAAGCAATTCCAGGCCCTGCAACGTGACAATTCGATCAACCGTGCGCAACAAGTCTTCAGGCAATGAACTGCAGATGATCACTGCGCGAATCAATCCGGCCTCTCTCGCCAGGCGCAAAAAGGTCAAACCATCCATCCCGGCCATGCTCAAGTCACACAACGCAACGTCCACGCCCCCTGCCTGGGAGATCACAGCCAGCGCATCCTTGCCGTCAGCCGCCTGAAAGATATTTTTGTAACCCAGACTATTAAGCGCGCTGACCGCAGCCGTGCGCTGGAAGGCGTGATCTTCCAATACCAATATACGAAGCGTGTTCACAAACCGGGAACCTCTTTCTATCAGCCATTAATAGCAAAAACGTCTGGATTATCTTTCAAGCAGAAAGACCGTTCACAAACTTTGCATTGACTGAGAATTTCTGCATCCGCGCATACTAACCAGACAGAGCCCGTGCGACTTTGAGAATTGTCTCATTTAGTCCGCCATACAATTGAATGAAATTATAAACATGCACTTCCGATATTGCTGAATAACTCGCACTTGCCACGCTTTAAGACAAATCTCAAAGACCCATCGCTATCACCGACCTAAGATGACCAGGCATTTCAAATGCAGCACTTCACAATAACTTCGGATATAAACATGAAAAAGTTCGCTTTCGCAGTACTCACTCTTTCCGTACTGGCTGCCTCCACTGGTGCACTGGCTGAAGAAGCCGCTAAAGCCGTCAAGGGCGGCAGCGGTCAGATCAGCTTCACCGGCGTCATCAACAACGATGCGTGCTCGGTAGATGGCGCTTCGGGTAACGACAAGATGATCGCCGTGGACATGGGCAGCGTATCGATCAAAGACATGGGCACCGATTCTGCCCCGGGTGCTGGTCGCGTGGCTGCCAACGATTTCAACCTGAAAGTGAACTGCAACGCCGGCACCAAGGTGTCGATGCTGTTCAAACCAACCGTCAACGGCGGTTCGGGCCTGGTTGATGGCAAGAAAGTTCTCAAGCTGCAGGGTACTGATGCGGCCAAAGGCGTAGGTATCGCGTTGCTGGACAGCAACGGCCAGTTGATCGACCTGAGCTCCGAAGCCACTGCCAAAGTACAGACCAGCCTGACTGGCGACGGCACCACTGGCGGCGACGGCACCCTGTCCTTCGCAGCCGCTTACGTCACCACCGGCGACAAGACCACCGCTACTGCAGGTACCGGTAACGCCACTCTGCCGTTCGTTCTCGAATACGAATAAGCAGCGCGTAATACCTGGACGGGGCCGCTGTGCCTCGTCCTTCCCGACCAGATCAATCGGTGAAAACTATGTTAAGTCGCTATTTTCCGCTCTGCCTGGGGCTTGCCGGGTTGTTGATGACGCACTCGGCATTCGCCAGCATCTCCTTGAGTTCCACCCGGATCATTTTCGATGGCGCGCACAAAGAGGCAAACGTCACCGTGCGCAACGGCGGGCAAACCATCCTCGCGCAATCGTGGCTGGATGCCGGCGACACCGCTGGCAGCGCGCCGCCATTTGCGGTGACTCCACCGCTGGCCCGACTCGAACCCAATCAACAGCAACTGTTGAGGATTCTCTATGAGGGCCGGGGCATGCCTGCAGACAAAGAGTCGGTGGTGTGGCTGAACGTGCAGGAAATCCCTCAGGCCAGTGCTGCCGATGTCAACACCCTGCAACTGGCGGTGCGTCAGCGCATCAAGGTTTTTTTCCGCCCGAACGGACTGACCGGTGACGCCGCGCAAGCGCCGGTGCAACTTGTATGGCAATTGGTCACGCAAGCTGGCAAGTCGGTACTGAAAGTAAAAAACCAGAGTAATTACCATGTGTCGCTGGCCGACCTGAAAGTCGCTGCAGGAAAAAAAGCAGAGTTGGTGATTGATTCGACAATGATCGTTCCGGGCGAAGTTCGTTCATTCAACTTGAAAGAGTTGCCACCTGGATCTCCGCGTCTGACGTTTTCAGCCATTAATGATTACGGCGCACAACAACGATTCGATGCACCACTCAGCGCTACCGAAAGTCATGCCGAGCGCGTGAAAGATGCATCCGCCCAGTAACTTCCCCGCCCCACCCCGCCAATTCACAAGCTATTTACGAGTTCCGGACTCCGGTTGAAGCAACACGGACTGATAAGGCAAATTGCATGTTTTCCTCCCAACACCACACATCTGCAAGTTGTGTAAAGCATCACGTTGCGCGCCATAAAAACAAAACGGCGTTGGGCTGCCTGCATCCATTGTGCTTTGCCATCAATATGGCCATTTGTGGATTCGCCATGGGTGCCGATGCCCCCGCCGCGGTAGCGGGTGAAGCTTTCAATACCTTGTTTCTTGAAGGTTCATCGGCGGTCGATCTGCAACCCTTGTTGAATGCCAACAGCGTTCTGCCGGGCCGATATCGCGTTGACGTGTTCAGCAACGGCACGCTGGTCGGTCGTCGCGACGTTGATTTCGCGGCCAACCCGCTCAACGGCAAAGTCGAGCCACGTATCACCCTGGAATTGTTACAGCAGCTGGGCGTAGACATGCGCAAACTGCGTGAGCAAGGCCTGGTTGACGAGCAACGGCCGGCCGATCACTACGATCTTGCGTCGATGATCGAGCAAGCCAGTATCAGTTTTGACGCCAACCGCCTGCGCCTCAATATCAGCGTGCCGCAGGTCGCGATGGCACGTGGCATGCGCGGCTATGTGGACCCAGAGCTTTGGGACGATGGCGTGGCCGCCGGGTTCATCAACTATCAGTTGAGCAGCACCCGCAGCAAAACCGATTACTCGACGCAAATCTCCAATAATCTGGGGCTGCGCAACGGCATCAACTTCGGTGCCTGGCGTTTGCGCAACGAGTCCAATCTGAGCAGTGCCACCGGCCGGCCCAATCGGTTTGTCAGCAACCGCACGTTCATCCAGCGCGACCTCACGGCGATCAAGGGGCAACTGAGTGCGGGGGAAATATTCTCCGATTCGGATCTGTTCGACAGCGTGCGCTATCAAGGCGTCAAGGTGGCCTCTGATGAAGGCATGCGCGCAGACAGTGAGCGCGGCTATGCGCCGATCATTCGTGGCGTGGCTGAAACCAATGCGAAGATCGAGGTCCGCCAGGATAACTACATTCTTTACACCACCAACGTGCCGCCGGGGCCGTTCGAGATCAGTGATATCTATCCATCGGGTTCCAATGGCGATCTGGAGATCACCATTGTCGAGGCGGATGGTCGGCGCAAGGTCACCCGGCAGGCGTTCTCCGCCCTGCCGACGATGGTGCGTGAGGGTCAATTGAAGTACAGCCTGTCGAGCGGCAAATTCAACAACAACAGCGAGGGCTACGACAAGCCGGCCTTCCTGGGCGGTACTTTCGCCTACGGTTTGACCAGCAACCTGACAGGCATTGCCGGCATTCAGGCCAGCAACGGTTTCAAAGCGCTTTCAGTCGGTGCGGCGAAGAACACGTCGATTGGCGCGATGTCACTGGACCTCACGCAATCGTCCAGCAAGGCATTCGGTAAAACGACCCAGGGCAGCAGCGTACGCGCGCTCTATGCAAAGACCTTCACCGGCACCGATACCAGCTTCACCCTCGCCGCCTATCGTTATTCGACCGAGGGTTATCGCACGCTGACCGACCACGTTCAGGACACCAGCACCGGCGCTACGCGGCGCGCAGGTAACGCCAAAACCCGTACCGACCTCACGGTCAACCAGACCCTGGGCGAAGCGCGCCAGTACGGGTCGCTGTACTTGAATGCCAGTGATCAGCGCTATTGGGATCGCGGTGGCTCGCGCAGCTTTTCTGCCGGTTACAACAATAATTGGCGCGACCTGAACTACAACATCAGTTTGAGTAAAACCGAAGAGTTCGGCGCACGCGGTGACACCACTCACGACACCCAATTGAGCGTTTCGATTTCATTCCCACTCGGATCGACACCTCGCGCACCTCGCGCCTATATTTCCAGCAATCATCAGAATACCGGCACCAGTACACAAGCCGGGATCAATGGTTATCTGACTGAAGACAGTGACACCTACTATTCCGTACAGACCGGGCGCAGTGTGCAAGGTGATCGCTCTGGCTCACTGAGCCTGAGTACCCGTACAGCGATGGGTGATCTTGGATTGGGCTATAGCCGAGGCAGCGGTTATGAATCACAGAACCTGAGCGCGGCCGGATCAATCGTGGCCCACGCGGGGGGCATCAACATGGGCCAGACCGTCGGCGAAACATTCGCACTGGTCGCGGTGCCTGGCATGTCAGGGGTAGAAGTCAGCAGCTACTCCGGCGTAAAAACCGGCCTCAACGGCTATGCCGTCGTTCCAAATGCACAGCCCTATCGCGTGAACTGGGTGACGTTGGATACACGCAATCTCGGCGGTGAAATCGAGTTGGACAACGCCACTCAACAACTCGTACCGAGACGAGGTTCAGTCGTGCTCGCGCGCTTCGAGGGCAGCAAAGGTCGACGGATCCAGTTCGAACTCTACGATGCCGAGGGCAAACCCCTCCCATTCGGAGCCGTACTGATGGACGCCGATGGTAAACAACTGGCGCTTTCCGACCCCACCGGCAAGGCGTTAGCGCTTGTTACCAAAGATCAAGGCATCATCACAATCAAGTGGCAGGGCAAGAGTTGCCCCGCCCCTTACAAGCTGCCAGAAAGGCTAAAGGATTTGAACTATGAGCATTACAGGCTTTCTTGCTCAACCAGCGTAGACACATCGAAATAACACGTTCAATTCGTCAGTCTTAAACGACAAGGCTCTGATTTATTCAGAGCCTTGTCGTTTCTGGAGCTCCCTGTTACGACCAAAAACCCTTGTGCGGCTCAGCCGCCTCGCCCTCCAGCATCGGACCCAACACACTGACCTTGCGCTGCCCCTTGGCGAACACCTCGCGGCATGGCAGCGAGAACGTCGGGTTCTCCGGATGGTCACCGGTCAATCCCAGCAACGCATGCTCCGACAAGGCGTAAACCACCCGCCCGATGCCCGTCCAATACACAGCGCCGGCACACATGCAGCAAGGTTCGGCGCTGGTGTACAGCGTGCACAGTTCCAGCTCTTGCGGTGACAGCAGTTTTGCCGCTGCTGCGGCCGCCACCAACTCGGCATGCTGAGTCGGATCGCCTTCCGGTGTCATCGAATTGTTCCCGGCTTCAACAATCACCTTGCCGTTGCGATCGGCCACCAATGCCGCGAACGGATGGCGACCGCGTTGTTTCGATGCCTCAGACAAGGCGATGGTCTGGCGCAGCAAGGTCAGATCAAGCTCGCTGACGCCGGCCGGGATGAGCTGAGTGAATTGATTCATGGGTAACTCCTGGGCAGTGGAAAACAAACTGTCAGTCGGCCAGTTCAGCGCCGATGCTTTCAGTGGATTTTTTATCGTTGTTGAGCAGGATGTTGAGGACGATGGCGGTGATCGCACCGAGGAAAATCCCGCTGTCGAGCACCAGTTTCAGGGTCGGGCCGGCGTGCTCGAACAGCGCCGGAAAGGACATTGGCAGCACGCCGACGCTCACCGATACGGCGACGATGATGCCGTTGCGAGTGCCCTCGAATTGCACCCGTGACAGTTCCTGAATCCCCGCCACCGTGGTCATGCCGAACATCACGATCGCGCAGCCACCGAGCACTGGCGTCGGCACTGCGGCGATCAACGCGCCGAGTTTCGGGAACAAGCCCATCAGCACCATGATTGCCCCGGCCGCGGCCACGACGAAGCGGCTTTTCACGTTCGAAAGCGCGATCAAACCGGTGTTTTGAGTGAAAGCGTTGTAGGGAAAACTGTTGAACAAACCACCCAGCATGGTCGATAGGCCATCGGCGCGGAACGCGTTGCCGAGGGTCTGTTGCGTGGTGGCTTTGCCGGTCAGTTTGCCGATCGCCAGACAGTTGCCGGTGGTCTCGGCCATGATCACCAGCATCGCCAGGGTCATGATCAGAATCGGCACCGGCGCGAATTCCGGGGCGCCGAAGGCCATCGGCGCACTCAGCTCAAACCACGCCGCTTCGCTGACCCGACCGAAGTGAGTCATGCCGCAAGCCGCTGCGATCAGGCTGCCGACGAACAGACCAATCAGCACGCTGAGGTTGCCAATGAAACCCTTGAATTTGGCGTAGATCAGCAACGTCACGCTGACTGTGGCCAGGCCCAGCAACAAGTTCGCGGGATTGCCGAAGTCCGCCGAGTCGGGATTGCCCCCGCCCAGCCAGATCGCCGCTGCCGGCATCAGCGAGATGCCGATAATGGTGATCAGACTGCCAATCACCACCGGCGGAAAAAACCGCAGCAAGCGGCTGAACACCGGTGCCAGAGCAATGGTGATAAAGCCTGCCGCGATCACCGCACCGAAAATCTGACTGAGGCCGAATTCCTTGCCGATCATGATCATCGGCGCCAGGGCTATGAACGAGCAGCCCTGAATCAGCGGCAGCCGCGCGCCGAACTTCCAGAAGCCAAGGGTTTGAATCAACGTCGCCACACCCGAGGTCAACAGGTTGGCGTTAATCAGTAAAACGATCTGCGCCGAGGTCAGCCCCATGGCATTGCCGAGAATCAGCGGCACTGCCACCGCTCCCGCGTACATCACCAGCACATGCTGCAAGCCAAACGTGAACAACTGTCGCAGTGGCAAAACCTCGTCCACCGGATGAATGCGTTGTGTAGTCATTTCACACGCTCCTGAAGGTGCGGCATCTGTTGAGATCGCGGGCATGCTCAGGGGCGCTTGAAAGTCAGATCCGCCCCGGAGATCGTTTGACGCGGGGCCATAGTTGAACGTTTATTACGATGAAACAAATTAGCAACCATCGTTTTTTTCGATGGCACAATCAGGCATTCGTTAGCCACTCCAAACCTTTATTTTCGACCCGGGAGTTCACCGCTTGCGCTTCTCACTCGATCAACTGTTGATGTTCGTCCAAGTGGTCAAAAGCGGATCGTTTTCCGCCGCCGGGCGCCAACTGGGCAAGACCCAATCGACCATCAGCGCGGCGATTGCCAACCTCGAAACCGACCTTGGCGTCGACCTGTTCGACCGCAGCAACCGCAGCCCTGCCCTCACCGCCAGCGGCCACAAATTGCTGGTGCAGGCCGAAGCCGTGCTCGAACGCTGCATGACCTTCGAAGCCCACGCCGATTGCCTGTCTGACAACGTCGAAACCAGCCTGACGCTCGCCATTGAAACGCCGTACGGCCCGATCATGCCGGTGCTCAAAGCCTTCGAAGCCGCGTTCCCCTTTGTCGACCTGATCATCCGCCATCCGGTGTATGGCGACGTCAGCGAACTTGTCAGCAGCGGCGAAGCGGTACTCGGTGTGGCGTTTTCGCAGCCCGGCTACCCCAAGGAACTGGCGTTCCAGCAACTGGGCAAACTGATCATGCTGCACGTCTGCCACCCCGAGCATCCACTGGCGCAACTCGACAACGTCACCTTCGACGACCTGCACGTCCATCGCCGCCTGGCCTTCAGCGCCCACGCAAGCAAACTGCCAAGCAGCGAATACCTGCGCTCGACCCAGTTGTGGCAAGCGGAGAGCTATCTGGCGTTATTGGAAATGGTCCGCGCCGGGCTAGGTTGGGCCACCCTGCCCCGCCAGCTCGTTCAGCGTGAACTGGCCAAGGGTGAGCTGGTGGAACTGCAGCTCTCGGCGTATCCGCATACGGACTGGCAGATCGGTGTGGATTTGTTGTGGGCGCGGCAGCGACCGCTGGGCAAGGCCGAGCGGTGGCTGAAGGAGAAATTGCAGGGCAACAAGGTGTATGAGCTGGACCGCAACGGACAGATCACCACACTTTGACGGGGGGGACAAAGAGGCCCGCGAAAGCGGGCCTCGATTGCAGGCGTTGTTACTACGCCAGTCTGACTGTTCCAGTCTGAGCCTGGTGCTCAGGGCGGATCTTGAACCAGATGGAGTACATCGCCGGCAGGAACACCAGCGTCATGATGGTGCCGACGAATGTGCCGCCGATCAGGGTGTAGGCCAGCGTCCCCCAGAACACCGAGTGTGTCAGGGGGATAAAGGCCAGGATGGCCGCCATTGCCGTCAGCAGTACCGGACGTGCACGTTGCACCGTGGCCTCGACAACGGCGTGGAACGGGTCCAGCCCTTCCAGCGTGTTGTGATGGATCTGCCCGATCAGAATCAGCGTATTGCGCATCAGGATCCCCGACAGCGCAATCAGACCGACCAGCGCATTGATGCCAAACGGCTGATTGAAGATCAGCAGCGTCGGCACCACGCCAATCAAGCCTAGCGGTGATGTGAGAAAAACCATGATCATCGCCGCGATCGAACGCACCTGCACGATGATGATCAGCAACGTCATGGCGATCATGATCGGCAGCAAGGGCAAGATCGCCTTGCCCGCCTTGCCGGACTCTTCGATAGCCCCCGCCTGCTCGATCCGGTAACCGGAGGGCAGTGTCTCGATGATCGGCTGCAACTGCTTGAGGATCACGCTCGAAACATCCGGTGGCTGCAAACCTTCGGCAATGTCGCCACGCACAGTGATCGTGGGTGTGCGATCACGGCGGCGCAGAATCGGGTCCTCCATGCGCACATCGACCTCGCCAATCTGCGATAACGGGATGCGTTGTCCCGACGCGCCGACCAAAGTGAAACCCTTGATCTGCGCCGGGTCGAGCCTGATATTGCCCGCCGCACGCCCGACGACCTGCACAGAACGAATATCCTCGCGCACCGCCGTGATCGGCACTCCGCTCAGCAGAAACTGCAGTTGCTGGGCGACCGCATTGGAGGTCAGCCCCACTGCCTGCAGACGGTCCTGATCGAGACTGAAATGCAAGGTCGGGGTCAGCGGCCCCCAATCAGTGTTCACCGTTCTCATCATCGGGCTGTCTTGCAGCACGCTCCGGACCTGCTCGGCGATATCGCGCAGCTTCGCCGGATCTGGCCCCATCACCCGATAGGCAACCGGAAACGGCGAATAAGGCCCAAAGACAATTTGCGTGGCCCTGACACGGGCTTCCGGCGCGAGCCCCTCGGCAACCGCTTCGCGCAGCCGGAACTTGAGGGTTTCGCGTGCTTCCTGACTGTCCGTCAGCACCACGATTTTCGCAAACGAAGGATCGGGTAATTCTGGCGCCATCGCCAGGAAGAAACGCGGCGCACCCTGGCCGATATAGGCCGTGACGATTTTGGCCTCATCCTGCTTTTGCAACCAGGCTTCGACCTTGGCGGCCGTGGCGCTGGTCTGCTCGATCGAGGTGCCGTAGGGCATTTGCACCTCGATCATCACCTCGGGGCGGTCAGAGGTCGGGAAGAACTGTTTCTTCACCAGCCCCATGCCTGGCACGGCGACGAAAAACAGCGTGACCACCGCGCCTGCTACTAACCATTTGCGGGCGATCACCGCAGTCAGCAGCCGGCGGAAGCGGTTGTAATTCGGCGTGTTATAGATCGCCGCGTGGCCACCTTCGACCTTCTTGATGTCCGGCAACAATTTCACGCCCAGATACGGGGTGAACGCCACCGCGACGACCCAGGAAGCGATCAATGCGATGCCGACGATCCAGAACATGTTGCTGGTGTACTCGCCGGCAGTGGACTGGGCAAAACCGTTCGGCAAAAAGCCGATTGCCGTCACCAGCGTACCGGACAGCATCGGCGCTGCCGTATGGCTCCAGGCATAGGCGGATGCCTTGATGCGGTCGTAGCCCTCCTCCATTTTCACCACCATCATTTCAATGGCGATGATCGCGTCATCGACCAACAGCCCGAGCGCAAGGATCAATGAGCCGAGGGTGATGCGATCGAAATTCTTGCCGGTGGCGGCCATCACCACGAACACGATCGCCAGGGTCAACGGCACAGCCGCGGCGACCACCACCCCTACTCGCCAGCCCATACTCAGAAAACAAACGAGCATGACCACCAGCAGCGCGACAAAAAACTTCACCATGAACTCGCCGACCGCCGAGTCGATATTGACTGCCTGGTCGGTGACTTTGGCGAGTGTCATGCCCAATGGCATTTCCGCATTGATCCGCGCGGTCTCCGCATCCAGCGCCTTGCCCAGATCCAGACCGTTCCAGCCCTCGCGCATCACCACGCCCAGCAGCAGCGCGTCTTCACCGTTATTGCGTACAACAAAGGTCGCCGGATCTTCGTAACCGCGTTCAACCGTCGCCACATCAGAGAGCTTGAGTGTGCGCCCCTGCACGAAGACCGGTGTGTCGCGAATTTTCTGCACCTTGTCGAAGGCACCGTCGAGACGCAGAAAAACCTGCGGCCCATTGGTTTCGATGGAGCCGGCGGGCGTCAGCACGTTCTGACTGTTCAGCGCGGCGAAGATGTCCTGCGGCGACAAGCCGAGAGTCGCCAAGCGGTCATGGGAAAACGAAACGTAGATGCGCTCGGCTTGCTCACCGATGATATTGACCTTCTTCACCCCCGGCACATGCAGCAGACGCTGGCGCATGGCTTCGGCATCACGCACCAGCAAGCGCTGTGGCTCGCCTTTGGCTTTCAAGGCGAACAGCGCGAAGGTCACGTCGGAAAACTCATCGTTGACCATCGGCCCGATCACACCGGCCGGCAACCTGATGGCTTCATCGTCGAGTTTCTTGCGCGCTTGATAGAACTCTTCCTGCACTTGCGACGGCGGCGTGCTATCGAGCAACGACACCATCGTGAATGCCAGTCCAGGGCGAGTGTAGGTTTCCGAGCGGTCGTACCACTTGAGTTCTTGCAGGCGTTTCTCAAGAGGTTCGGCGACCTGATCCTGCATCTCCTGCGCCGTCGCGCCCGGCCACGCGGTGATGACGGTCAACTGTTTGACCGTAAACGGTGGATCTTCCGCACGTCCCAACTTAAAGAACGACAACGTCCCCGCAACGGCAATCAGAAAAATCAGGAACACCGTGATCGCCCGCTCGCGCACGGCGATGGCCGAAAGGTTGAATCGCCCCTGGCTCATGGACGGCTCCCGGCAACGCTGGCTGCGCTCTGCTGCGGCAATCGCACCTCTTCGCCATCGCGCAGCAGATGGGCGCCCAACGCTACAACCTTGTCACCGGCAGTAAGGTCGCCAGCGATGCGCGCCGAATCATCGCTCAACCCCAGCACCTGAACCGCTCGCCAGGTCACCTTTGCCGGCGTTCCGGCGATCAGCCACACACCGGGTCCTTTGCCTGGGTCGTAAACGGCGGCGATGGGGACTTGTAACGCTTGAGTCTGGGTGGCGCCCTCGGCAATGCTGAGGGTCACGGTCGCACCGATTGGCGCATTGGCCAGCGGCCCCTCAAGCACATAGCGCGCTTCGAACGTGCGCGTTGTACGGTCTGCCGAGTCCGAAAGCAGCCGCAGTTTTGCCGTGACAGCCGCTGAATTCATGCCGTAGAGGCTGGCTTGCGCGGTGGAGCCGGCGGCCGGACGCAGGGTTTCGGGCAGATGCACGATGGCTTCGCGCTGACCTGCACGGGCCAGTCGAACCACCGGTTGTCCCGGACTGACGACTTGTCCGGGTTCGGCAAGGGTTTCCACCACCACGCCGTCCGCATCAGCGACCAGCAACGCATAACCTGAAGCATTGCGCGCTACGTCCGCTTGCGCTTGCGCGGCGTTGAGCTGCGCCTTTGCCGTCTCCGCGGCGGCTCTGAACTGATCGTAGGCTGATGCCGATATGGCGCCAACGCCGACCAGTTTGCGATAGCGAGCCTCATCGTCGGCTGTCTGTTTGGCACGGGCACGAGCCGCTATCACCTCCGCCTGCTGCGCCCGCGCTTGCAGCCCGAGATCGATCGGGTCGAGACGCATCAGCGGCTGCCCTTGCTTCACGGCCTGTCCTGTATCAACCAGGCGTTCGAGCACCTTGCCCGATACGCGAAAACCCAGGTCGCCCTGAACGCGCGCCGCGACCACTCCGGTGAAAGAGCGAGCGACATCGGGTGACGCCTGAACAGCAGCGGATCTGACCAGCGGCGCCTGTGTGCGAGGATCCGCAACGCTGGAAGACTCGCCACAGGCGCTCAGGGCAAGAGGCAACAAGCATGCGGCAATGGGGAAAGGTCGGAGCCGGCGCATAGGTTCCCTTACTGAGGAATAGGATGATCATCATATTCTCAGTCTTGTGACTAATATCGTCAATGGTCACTTATCAGGAAACGACTGCATCCTGACCAGCAGCAATATAGGACTGTCCATCGACTGACTGGCCTGACTCGCTATTGCTATGGTTACCTGGCAGCTAGACTTGCATATAGCCATACCATTTATATGACCAACTCCGACAATGGTCACTTCCAGCTAAATGTATAGCTCGCCCGCCACTCATGTACCGGGAACAGGAAACTTGATAAGGGGGGATGTCGCCTTGACTCGAATCGCCTGAAAACTTTGCTCAGCGATGGGTCAAGGCATGAGGCTGCGCAGGATGAGGTTGGTGGTCAGCGTGGGCGCTTGTTCGATCAGATCCAGATTGTGTTGCAACAGCAGCGGGTTGACGAAAGGTCGCAGCGCCAGATTGATCGCCTCGACGGTCTCGTCCAGCGGGGTCTTGCGCTCGAACTCCCCCGCTTCTCGACCTTGACGCACGATGTCGAGGATAAAGCCCTTGATCTGCGCTTCGTACACCTGGGCGCTGTTCCAGCGCTCTGATGCGGAAAACGCCGCGATGTCGTAGAGCTTGCGATCGTTGAAGAACAGATCCACACCCGTGGCGATCACGGTTTTGACCAGTCTGCGCAAACGCTCGGTGGCTGAAAGCGCTTCTGCGTTAACCGCTTGTTCGACGGCTGCAGCGATTTGGCCCAGGCAGTTGCCGCAAATGGCCTCGCCAATCGCTTGCTTGGAATCAAAGAATTTATAGATGTAGGCCTTGGAAAAACCGATGGCCTTGGCCAGGTCGGAAACCGTGGTTTTACCGTAGCCGTATTGGCTGAAGTGCTCGTTGGCCGCGGCGACAATCTGGTCGCGAATGTCGTGTTCGGCGGGGCCGCGAGTGCTCGGCGAGGAGGCAGATAGGGATGGCTGATTCATGGGGGCAGCTTACTCACCCTATGAATGACTGACAACTCGCCGAGCATTGTTGAACGTGTTACACCACGGCGGCTTCAATCGTCCTGGAACGCCACGCAAATCCCAACACCATCAGCAGCCCCAGGCCCGCCATTGCCGCGCCGGCCAGGGAGATCGCCGGATAACCCAGCCCGCTGCTGATCACCGCGCCACCCAGCGCCGCGCCAATCGCGTTGCCGAAGTTGAAGGCGCCGATGTTCACCGCCGAGGCCAGATTGGGTGCGTCCTTGGCCGCTTCCATTACACGCATTTGTAACGGCGGCACCAGAGCGAAGCTGGCGATACCCCAGATCAGGATGGCCACGGCGGCTGGCAGCGGCCAGCGCATCAGTACGGTGAATGCCAACAAGACCAGAATCAGCACGCTCAGCGAGACGATCAGGGTGCGATCGATCGAGCGGTCAGCGGCCTTGCCGCCCCACATGTTGCCCAGCGTCAACCCGACACCGTAAAGCATCAGCATGGCGGTGATGTAGGCAGTGGATGCATGGGTCTCGCTGCTGAGGATTGGCGCGATGTAGGTGAAGACAGTGAACATGGCACTCGAGCCGACGACGGTCAGGGCCAGTGCGGCCAGCACCGGGCCGCGCCCCAATACCCGGATTTCCGCCATGACACCGACGCTTTGCGGCGCCCGCACGTTGGGCAAGGCGAACCACAACGCAGCCATGGTCAGCACGCCCAGGCCGGTAATGCCCCAGAAAGCCGTGCGCCAACCGAACAGTTCGCCAAACCAGGCGGCCAGCGGCACACCGCCGATGGTCGCCAGGGTCAGGCCCATGAACATTGCCGCAACTGCTCCGGCACGTTTCTCCGGGGCGACCAGGGTGGCGGCGACGACGGAGCCGACGCCAAAAAATGCACCGTGGTTCAGTGAGGTGACCACCCTGGCGACCATGAGGCTGTAGTAATCGGTGGCCAGGGCCGACATCAGATTACCCAGGGTGAAAATCGCCATAAGCCCGATCAGCAGATAGCGTCGGGGAATCCTGCCTGTGGTCAGGGTCATCAGCGGTGCGCCGAGCAATACGCCCAGCGCATAAGCACTGACCAGCAAACCGGCAGCGGGAATGGAAACGCCCAGATCCGCAGCGATACCCGGCAACATGCCCATGGGGGCGAATTCTGTGACGCCGATGCCGAAGGCACCGATGGCGAGTGCAACAAGTGGTGGATTGATACGCATGGAAAGCTCCTTATCTATGCCGCCAATGCTACGATCCCGTCTTTTCAGGCGGTAGATAGCATTTTTGGCAATCACCTTTGCGTAGGAGGCACAAGTGGATTTCAACGGCAGATCAGGTGAAATGAGCGTATTCACCACCGTTGCGCAGGAAGGCAGCCTGTCGGCCGCCGCGCGTGCACTGGGCCTGACACCCTCGGCAGTCAGTCGGATCATCGCGCGCACCGAGCAACGGCTTGGCACCCGCCTGCTGTTGCGCACCACCCGAGCGATCACCTTCACCGCCGAGGGCGAAGCGTTCCTGCGCGGCGCCCGACGAATCCTCGCCGACATGGATGAAGTCGAAGAAGCCATCGCCGATCAAGGCGTGCCCAAGGGGCGACTGCGGGTCAGTGCCGCTCTTGGCCACGGCCGTCTGGCAATCGTTCCCTTGGTCGCAGCCTTCAGCGCCCGTTACCCGAACATCGTCGTCGACCTCAACCTCGGCGACGAAGTGGTCGACATTCTTGGCGGGCAAGCCGACGTCGCGGTGCGCTTCGGCCATCTGCCCGACAGCCCGCTGACCGCACGCAGGATCGGCACCACCGGCCAGGTCGTGGTGGCATCGCCGGAGTATCTGCAACGCTACGGCATCCCTCAGGAACCGGAAGACCTGCTACAGCACAACTGCCTGCGCTTCAATTTCAAGCGTGCCGAACCCAACTGGCCATTCATTCGCGATGGCAAAGCGTTTGCCCTGAAGGTCAGCGGCAACATCGAATGCAGCAGTGGTGAAGCGCTGGCGCAATTCGCGCGAATGGGCGCCGGCATTGCCCGTATCGGGGAGTTCAGCGTGAGTGAGGATCTGCAGCGCGGCGAGCTGATTGCGCTGCTGGAAGCGTGGAACCCGGGGGACCAGGAACCGATTCATGCGGTGTTCGTCGGTGGCGCGGCAATGCCGGCGCGGGTGCGGTTGTTCGTCGACTTCTTGGTGGAACATCATCGGATGTCAGCCGAGACGTAAGCTGATATTTGCGGATATTCGTGATGTTGAATTCAACATATGTCGGCCTGGAGAGCGTGGATCAACTTAAATACCCTATCGCTCCCAGAGACTCAATCAAACGCACCAATGCCGGCTTGTCGGCTGGTTTTTCGCCGATGCAACACACACCCGGGTCGCTGAGAGAGCACCAAACCGACACCGGATCGCCTACCTTCAGCCCGTATGAGGCTTTACGCAGAGTTGCAGTTGACCAAGCGTCAATGGTTTCGTTGAGAGACTTGTGAAACCGCTTCCCATTGGCGCTATAACTGAAGCTCATGAACTGCGCTCCAATCCAAGCCCCCTCACTCCCCACAAACGTTACGTAGCCTTGTACCACTTGCCCCACAGGTACATCGCCAGCGCTCATCAATTATCTCCTGAGAATGTGCCCGACATGCCGGGACGACGCGATCATCCATGTTCCGCTGCCAACATTGACCTGAACTGAGCAATGCTCTCTGAAGATAGCCCGGCACCTTCAAACACTGCGCAGGTGAAGCTGACGGGGCGGTGCCTGGAGCAGTACAGCCAATCCACCCTGCGAACGAAACTGCCCCATAGCAGGAGCAAAAAACCTGACGTCGATCCCGTAAAACGGGGAAAGCATATTCTCAGTCCGCAAAACCGGGTTTCAGTATCAAACCCACGCGAGCCATCAGCCAGGATCCTCCATGAATGCCCGTAACATATGACGACAACAAACAGACATCAAGGGCCGCTTCGGGCCGTTTTCAGTCGCTCAGTGAACGCTAAATTGCCATTCCCCCTCCAGTGCCCCCAGACAGGAACCTGACCCAGTCATTTCAATGGGGCAGAGCTGATCAACGCCTTCGGCTCCAAATACGCACTCATCCCCCACCTGCCCATTTCGCGCCCAAGGCCTGAATGCTTGAATCCACCGAAGGGCGCACGTGATTCGTGGGCCAGGGTGTTGATGAGCACGCGCCCCGCATCGATCTGACGAGCGACGTTCATACAACGTTCCGAGCTTTTTCCCAGCACCAGGGCGCTCAGCCCATAGTCCGTATCGTTGGCAATGCTGATCGCATCGGCATCACCCTCGTAGGGAATGATTGTCAGCACGGGGCCGAAGATTTCCTCACGCGCGATGCGCATCCGGTTGTTGGCATCAGTGAAGATCGTGGGCTTCACGAACCATCCGGCATGCAAGCCTTGCGGGCGACCTTCGCCACCCGCCAGCAACCTCGCGCCTTCTTCCTGGCCGGTACGGATGTAGCGCTGCACCCGTTCCCATTGTTTCTGGCTCACCATCGGACCGATGTCGGTGTCGGTGTTACGCGGATCGCCCGATCGGATCTGTGAGACGCCCTCCTTCGCAATGCGCTCGAACTCTGCCAGCCGGCGGCGCGGCACGAGGATGCGAGTGCCTGCGATGCAAGCCTGGCCGCTGTTGAGAAATCCGGCTTGCAGCACCAGCGGCATGACTGCCTGGAAATCCGCATCGTCAAGTACGACGGTGGGCGACTTGCCGCCGAGTTCAAGCGTCACGCGCTTCATGGTGTCAGCACCGGTTTTTACCAGGTGTCGCCCGATAGCGGACGAGCCCGTGAACGAGATCTTGGCGACATCGGGATGTCGCGCGATTTCCTCACCGACCACATCGCCTCGCCCGTTGACGATGTTGAATACACCCGGTGGCAGCCCCGCTTCGTGCAACGCCCTGACCACGACCTGCGTCTGCAATGCGCTCATCTCGCTAGGCTTGATGACGGCGGTGCAGCCTGCTGCCAGCGCGGTGGCCAGCTTGTTGCAGATGAAGCCTGCATTGCTGTTCCAGGGCGTGATCAGACCGGTCACGCCCACCGGCGTCAGAATGACCCTGGCCATGCCGACCTGTTCCTCGAAATCGAATGCCTCCAGTGCATCGATTGCCTGCGCGATCACCTCGGCCGGATAAGTCGCCATCCAGCGCCCGCGAACCGCAGGTGCGCCGTACTCCACGAGGATGGCTTCCAGCAGCTCCTCCTCCCTTGCCGCCATGGCCCGGTGCATGCGGTGCAGTGCCGCAATGCGCTCCTCCCGGCTGGTACGGGCCCACGCCGGGAACGCAACCTTGGCGGCTGCGATCGCACGCTGTGCGTCCAGTGCGTCGCCCAGCCGAACCTGGCCGATGACTTCCTCGGTACTCGGGTTATGAAGATCAAACCATTCCTGACCGTGTGGAAGGACGAACTCGCCGTTGATGTAGATATGTTCAATGCGTTGCATGGCGACTCCTCGCTCAAAAACGGCTCGCCTGAATCGAGCCTCTGTGAAGGAGTCTAAGAAGGGTTCATTATTCCGATAAGCCATCCTTTGGCTGATGAAGCATCCTTATATTCAGGACAATCCATGCACAGAACAGCAATGACCGAGCTGGAAGTGGTACTGGCCGTGGCGCGCCGCAGCAGTTTTCGCGGCGCAGCACAGGAGTTGGGCATGTCCACCACCGCCGTGAGCAGCGCGGTGGCCGGCCTGGAAGCTCGCCTGAAAGTGCGCCTGTTCAATCGCTCCACGCGCAGCGTTGCCCTCACCGACATCGGCCAACGCTATGTGGCACGCATCGCACCTGCGTTGGCACAGATCAAAAGTGCCGGCGAGGAAGCCAGCGCCGGCCCCGATGAACCCAGCGGCACATTGCGCATCAATGCACCGCATGGCGCGGCCTACCTGCTGTTGGATCCGCTATTGAAGCAGTACGCTCAGCGCTATCCCGATGTGCGCATCGACATCGTCAGCGAATCAAGCATGGTCGACATCATCGCCGGTGGCTTCGACGCCGGGATTCGTCTGGCAGAGTCTGTGCCGCAAGACATGATTGCCGTGGCACTCTCAGGTGACATCCGCATGCTTGTGGTGGCCACGCCCGAGTACCTCGAACGCCAAGGCGTGCCCGAGCATCCGCGAGATCTGCTCACCCACCGGAGCATCGGCATGCGCATGGCCCATGGTGGCCTCTACCAGTGGGAATTGGAGTGCGATGGCCAAAAACTGCAGATGGATCTGCCGGTGTGCTTCGCGTCCAACGAGTTGCTGGCCATCAAACAGGCCGTAGTGTCGGGCCTCGGCATTGGGTTCATTTCCGAGTGGTTCATCCAGGAAGAACTGGCGAGCGGCGCCCTGGTGCCGGTGTTGCTGCCGTGGTGCCCGTCGTTTGGCGGGTTGAGGCTCTACTACTCGGGCCATCGCTTCGTGCCGGCGCGATTGCGCGCACTGATTGAACTGGCGCAGGAGTTACGGCCCACTGTGGTTTGATCTGGGCTGAGTTGGAAATAGTTGACCTTTACCGGCAGCCACTAATGTTTAGCTTTAACAGTTGCACTTTAAACTTATTGAGGTGCGACAATCTCACATCCCCGTAGAGAACTCAGGTGGATGTTTGATTGCAGTTCGTATCGTACGCAAGGCGTCATTGTATTGGCAAAGAACATGCAAAACCCAATCGGCACGTGCGCGGATGCGCATATCATTTTCATCTGAAGGGCACTCACTGTTAAACATTGATTCAACGTTTCTTATAATCAGTTGCTCAGGCAAATACAGGATCCGGCTATTTTTATAGCTTGAAGCACGTAATTCGGTAATTGGGTAGGCTCCCCCAAGTCCAGCCGAAACGCCAACTAGAAGCGCGGGCTTATGTCCTAGTTCGCTGAACCCTGCGTACAAAAAGAAGTTCTTCAGGGCCGGGCAAGCCATGCCATTCCACTCTGGGCTAATCACGATCAATGCTGTTGCTTTTTTGAGGGTGGATTGCTGGGCACTCCAGGCTTTCTGAGTGTCTTCTTCTGGCCACAGCGGTAGCGGACTCGACGCCAGATCTATCAGTTCGCTTGAGTCACAAAGCTCAAGTGCTTCTAACCGCTCGCGCAGATAATGCGCAACTTTGATTGATTGACTGTTGAATCTATTCGATCCAGACAGCAGAACGATATGGCGACTCATTGTGCGACCTTCTGTTTAGCTTCACTTACCTTGGGTGCCGTGCGATGGGAGCGAACGATTGGCCAGAACAATTCTTCTTTCCAGGTTATCGGTGACAAGTGTTCGATACCGTATGCTGGCGGACGCCTACGGGTAATTTTGGCTGTTCCGAACAACACATCCCATAAAAATAACAGGTTACCGAAATTACCTTTGTAGTGAGTCACGCCATCCTCTGCAGTCAAACCGTGATGCGCAGAATGAGTGGATGGAGTGGAAATGGTTCGCTCAAGAACCCAGATGATCGGCCGTAAAGCGCGAATGCGATAAAGTTTGTCGTCCCACGCAACATTGCTGTGTGCGGCGAAGATCACAGTCATTTTTATAATCAAATAAACATAATAAACGGGTGCGAGCCCCAGATAAATCAACACGCCAGATAGCCAGATGCCCGGCATCAAGAGATAGTAGAAACTATTGTTGCGGTAGACGATGCGAATGCTCATATAGGGCGCGGAATGATGTGCGCGATGCAATGCATAAAGAGCAGGAATACGATGCGTCAGGCGATGCCACCAATATTGGGTCATGTCATCCAGCAGTAGAAACAACGCAAATCCTGCGACCCATGGAATAGAGGTCAGTGCGCCCTTCATTTCCGGGATGGCGTGATTTAATATCAGACCACTTAGCCACATGACTAAAGGAAATGTGACCATCACTAATATACCGGAGCCGACGACTTCAATGAGTACGTCACGTTTACTACCTGACGACTGACGAAGCGAGGAACAGGCAAGTTCCAGTAAAATGAAGGAGAGGAAAATCCCGGCTACTATCACTGCGGGGTTATTGACGAGCATTGTTGTATTCATGGCACTCTCGATTTAGGCCCTTCCGGGCAATGCCCTTTCATTAGAAACCTGCGAGCAAGTCCTCCCAATGCGCGAAATGGACAAAATTGAGCTAGAACCGGCCAACCGCGCCCCCCAACGCTTTCATCGCGGCAGGCTGGGCCAGGTATTGGAGCGCTTCCTTGATAGCCAGGTTGCCCGGAAGAGTACGGATTACAACCTGATCGAACTGGATCAACTGTGGCGCGAAGCGGCACGTATCGATCCGGCGATCGGATTAAAATTGTTCGCGCTATTCACCCCCCAGGACTGGCATGTCTTGGCTTATCTTTGCTTGTACAGTCCAGATATTTTGTCAGCCATGCACCTTTGGGCCCGTTACGCACCTCTTGCCTCGGACACAGACAATGTCAGGTTGGTTAATGACGAAAATGGCGTCGGAGTCGAATTGAACGTTGATGCGCCAGGAGAGTTGGCGCGGTATGTCGTCGAACACTACGGGGTGATGTCCATAGCGCAGTTACGACGAGGTACAGGACACAATGTGCAGCCGATTTTGGCAAAGTTCACTCATTCGCGTCCGTCGTATTACAAGCAATACACCGAATGGTTTGGTGATCGAGTCGAGTTTGATTGCTCGATCAACTGCTTCTATTTTCATGCTCGAAGCTTGAGCCTGCCAATGCAAACCCGTCATCACGGGATGTTGGAATTATTAACGCAGGAGCTGGATCGACGGATTGCCGCGCATCGGAATTTCAGCGGTTGGTCAGCCAAGGTTGCTGAAGGAGCGCGACGATCTCTAGCGAGACGTGAAACTCCCAATCTGGACAATCTGGCGAAGTCGCTGCACCAGACGCCAAGGACCTTGCGCAGACGGCTGGAAGAACAAGGTACAACCTTCAGACAATTGCTCGATCAGATTCGCGCAGAATTGGAAATGCATCTTGAATTGCAAGGAGAGTCATTAACGGAGATTGCAGCTCAACTAGGTTATAGCGATTTGACGGCGTATCTCCACGCCCGAAGCCGATGGCGTGACATGAAATAAGGTGGCAGCCAGAAAGTTGATGGCAAGTGGATTGTGATTAGCAAGTTTTTTCAAACTCACGTAGCGCCTTCGGAATGGGGCGTCCGACGGCCTCTGCTTATGCGTTGACATCAGAATCTGCTGCGATGGGCGAGAAAAAAGGCGCCAGATTGGCGCCTTTACGTTATCAGGCGACTTTGATCACAACCTTCCCAAATGCTCCCCTCGCGAGATGCTCGTAAGCTTCTCGTGCTTTCTCGAACGGATAGACCTGATCGATCACGGGACGGATATTGTGCTCGTTGAGGAAAGTATTCATCCGGTCGAATGATGAGCGCGGCGCCACGGCGATTCCGCGAATGGTCGTCTGACGGAAAATGAGTGGCATCAGATTGAGCTCAACGGTTTGTCCTGTCAGAAAGCCGATCTGCGCAATGCGCCCCGATGCTTTGGTTGCTGCGACCGATTGATTGATGCCGCTGCCACCGGCCACATCGAGTAGCAGATCCACGCCCTTGCCTTCGGTCAGCTTCAGCACTTCGTCCGCCCATTCCGGAGTCGTTCTGTAGTTGATGCCAGCCACGGCTCCCAGTCCCGTCACAGTTTGCAGATTCTGGTCGCTGCTCGACGTTGCAATGACCTTCGCACCAAGTGCAGTAGCAATCTGGACGGCAAATATCGATACACCTCCAGTGCCCTGAACCAATACGGTTTGGCCCGGCTGGATTTGTCCAAAGTCCACCAGCGAATACCAGGCTGTGAGCGCAGCAATGGGCAGTGTTGCCGCCTCTTCGTCGCTCATGTTGTCGGGTGCACCGACGGCACTGTCTTCATGGATGATCATGTATTCGGCCAGACCGCCGGGCAACGGCGAGCCGAAGCAGTAATCGGGTTCGTTCGGCCCTGGCTCGCCATCCAGCCAGCGTGAATAAAGGTGGGAGTTGACGCGATCACCGACTTTAAAACGCGTGACGTTGTCACCAATCGCAACCACAGTGCCGGCTGCATCACTTACGGGAATCAGAGGTTTGGGCACCATGTGCGGTTCATAAATGCCGTCGACGATAGCCTTGTCGCGAAAGTTGAGCGAGACAGCGCCGACCTTCACCAGTAACTCGCCAGCCTTCGGTTGCGGGGTCGCAAGCTCTCCCAATTGCAGGTTGTCGAGTCCGAAATCTTTCAATAACCAAGCTTTCATTGCCAGTCTCCGATTACACATCAATGGCCTCGAACCAAAGCCGGTTCCGCCTTGGGTGCATTTTTCGCTGTTGAAGGTGCGCAATAAATGCGTGGAAAAAGACATGATTGTTCTATTATTGGATAACAATCATGTTCAACCGTTGATGTCCGGGCTCATAGGAAAGCGTCATGGAATTGCTTCAATCGATGCGACTGTTCGCCAGGCTTGCCGAACTTGGCAGCTTTACCAAAGCTGCCGAATCGCTGGACATCGGGCGACCGCAGGTCACTCGGTATATCCAGGAGCTGGAAACGTCACTGGGCGTGCGCTTGTTCCAGCGCACCACGAGAAAGGTCGCACTCACCGCCGAGGGCGAGAGGTTCTATGAGCGGGTACAGGAAATTCTGGCGGGTATTTCTGCTGCGACCTCAATGTTCGATCGATCAGGAGCAACGCTCACAGGCCGGCTGCGCGTCGATATCCCAAGCGCCTTCGCGCAGATGAAATTCATCAATAGCCTTAAAGAATTCACCGTCTGCTACCCCAGTATCAACATGATTCTGGGCGTGACTGATCGGGCCGTCGACTTGATCGGCGAAGGCGTCGACTGTGCATTGCGCATCGGCGATCTACCGGATTCGAGCTTGATCGCTCGCCCTATCGCGATGGCGACGATGGTGACGTGTGCCGCGCCCGGGTATTTGAAAGAGCATGGCGAACCCAAGACACTCGACGATCTGGCCTCCCATCGAGGCGTTAACTTCTTGTCCGGTCAGAGCAACAGAACATTGCCCTGGCATTTTTCGGTGAAAGGTCAAAATCGGTCCTTTGTGCCTGACGCTGGCATCACCGTCACCGAGTCGAATGCGTACGTTCAGTGTGGCGTGTCGGGCTTCGGAATAATTCAGGCACCCGGGATCGCCGTGGCCAAGCATTTGGAAAGTCGCGGTTTGGTGGAAATTCTAAAGCCTTATCGGCCAGCCCCTCGCCCGGTGTCGTTGCTATACCCGAGCCGGACTCATCTGGCGCCCCAGGTTCAAGCTTTTATTGAGTGGCTGCAAGAGCGATTTCCGCAGCTTCATTCTGACTGGCTGGAACTCTAGCGATCGAGCTGTGTAAACGGTGGTTAAGGGGCGGAACCGGTCCTTCGCGAACGTCGGTTCTTACCCAATTCACATAACACCCTTATGTAACCCGAAAACACGCCGATACCATGCTGCAGCACGGAAGCACCGCAGCAGCACTTACTTCATGGACGGCAGGAGCCCAAACAATGTTGGAACACCTCTGGCGCAACATCCATTCCCCGGACTACTTGCCCAACGTACTGGACTGGATGATCCATATTCTCCTCAGCCCGTTCATGGTGATCATGTGCCTGATGGTCGGGGCGCTGGCCGGCAAATGGTGGAGAGCACTGCCCTACGGCAGTCTGACTTGTTATGTGGTCTTTCTGAGCCGGTCTTCTTTCTATCGCTGGGAAAGCATTTTCCCCCTAGCCGGCCTGCCTGCGCTGGCGATAGATGGCGCACTGCTTGCGCTGCTCGGCTTCTATTTGAAAGGCCTACTCAGAGCCCGCGCAGACGCAAAACCCGAAGGCTATTGGCTGCGCAGGCTTTATCAAGGCCTTAAGGTCGTCATGCTGACAGTCATGGTGTTGTTCTGGGGACTCGTCGTGCTGTTTGTCGTGGTCTTCACTGTCTCGGTCGCGACCCAACCGTCATTGGTGCACTGAGCAGCTTCCTGCGTGATCAGACAAATCGGGACTCAGGAGCGCCGGAAACAGCGCTCGAATGAGCTGTCGGTTCGACAAGATGCACTTCCGTGGCATTGCGCCCCGCCAGCCAGGCCAGCACTGAGGCGACAACCAAGACAGCGGCGCTAAGCTCGAATGTGGCTTTGTAACCACTCAGATCGAAGGCCAGACCTCCAATGATTGCGCCTCCTGCGATCGCCAGTTGAACAATCGCCACGAGCAAGCCACCTCCAGCCTCCGCATCATCCGGCAGCGTTTGCGCCAGCCATGTCCACCAGCCGACCGGCGCGGCGGTAGCCACCAGTCCCCAGAGTCCGAGCAACATGGCGGTCAGCACCGGTGATTTGCCGAAGCTGACCAACGCCAGCGCGATGACCGCCATGATCAGCGGGATGATGGTCAACGTGCGGTAGAGGCCACGCCCCATAAACCTTTCAATCAGAAAGGTGCCGATAAAACCGGCCAGTCCCAACCCCAGCAGCATCAAGGACAAGGTTGAGACACTGACGCCCGTCACGCCTTCAAGAAAGGGACGCAGATAGGTGAACAGCATGAACTGGCCCATGAAAAAGACGCTGACGGCGACCATGCCCAAGGCCACTGGCAATTGCTTCATCAGCCGCAGGACGTTGCCGCTACCGGCCTGGCGCTCGGCCTTGAACGACGGAAGGCTGATCAGCAGCCAGACGGCGGCCAGCACTGCGACCGGAACCACACAGAAGAATGCCCCACGCCAGCCGATCAGCGAACCGAGAAAGCTCCCCGCCGGAGCGGCTATCACCGTGGCCAAGGCGTTACCGCCATTGACGATGGCCAGCGCTCGCGAAACCTGTTCAGGCTTCACCAGACGCATCGCAGTCGCCGCCGACAGAGACCAGAAACCACCAATCGCGATCCCGATCAACGCACGTCCGAACATGAATGACGGGTAACCCGGTGCGACCGCGACGACCGTACCGGAGACGATCATCAGCAAGGTCAGGCCCAGCAGCAGCTTCTTGCGTTCGACGCGAGCGGCGACCGAGGCAATCAGCAGGCTGGTGATCAAGGCAAATGCACCGGACACGGAAATCCCCTGCCCGGCCTGGCCTTCAGTGATGTGCAGATCAGCCGCAATCGGTGTCAGCAGGCTGACGGGCATGAACTCCGAAGCGACCAAAGCGAATGCGGCCAGCGACATGGCCAGCACGGCGCTCCAGCCGCCTGTTCTTTTAGAAGGATCTGTAGAAGGAAACGTCATGGGAACTACCTGTGGTGCAAAAAAACGTGTGGATGTGATGCGCAGGGGCAAGCAGTTAATCGCCCTTGCGGGCACCGCCCCTGTAACAGATAGACACATTCTCCCGGTCAATCCGGCCCTTCCCTAGCGCATTCCTCTTGAATGCTTGCCTGATCCTCTGGCGATGCAGGGTGATGGATAGGAAACGTCTCGCGCGCGGATTAGAGTTCGGTCAACAGGAGTGACCCGACATGATCCCTACCCCTCTTCCCCAGGAATCGCCATTGGCGTTGAACATTGACCCGCGCGTGAGCGCGCCGGGTGACTTCGCCACAGTCATACCCGGGCTGTCGCTGTTTCGTCGCGATCAGCCGGCGCCGCCCGTGGTGTGCATGATTGAACCCAGCCTGATTCTTGTCGGTCGCGGCGAAAAGCGCTTGTGGGTCGGTGGTGAGGGCTACAGCTATGATCCTTCACGGTTTCTGGTGACGTCGCTGGACCTGCCCGCCAACTCCGAAGTGATGCTCGCCAGTCCCCAACAGCCTTGTGTCGGCCTGGTGCTGAAACTGGATGTGAGCATGCTCGCCGAAGTCATCACCAAGAGCGGCTTGCCGGCCAAGCGGCAGCCAGCAACGGGCACGGGCGCCGCGATTGGCAGCCTGTCGCCCGCGCTGGAGGGCGCACTTGATCGCCTGCTGGCATTGCTCGATGAACCCGAGGCGATCCCGGTGCTGGCGCCGCTGATTCTGCGCGAAATCCACTATCGCTTGCTGCACACCGACCAAGGTGCGCGGCTGCGGCAGATCACGGCCGTCGATGGTCAGGGTTATCGCATCGCCAAAGCGATTGACTGGCTCAAGCTCAACTACGCAGATGCCCTGCGCATCGACGATCTGGCCGCGCGGGTGCAGATGAGTGCGCCGACCTTTCACCATCATTTCCGCCAGCTCACCGGCATGAGTCCGCTGCAGTACCAGAAATGGCTGCGGCTCAACGAGGCCCGCCGTCTGATGCTGGTAGAACGCCTGGACGTTTCGCGAGCGGCGTTTGCGGTCGGCTATGAAAGTCCTTCGCAGTTCAGCCGCGAATATGCCCGGCTGTTCGGCACCGCGCCGAGTCGTGACATCGCCCTTTTGCGCGGGCAGCCATTCGAGGCAGAAGCGCTCGGCACAGTCGCGAATTGAACGAACACCGGTGATGCGCCTCGCCGCGCGTCTCCGCTCATAACAATGCACGTCAACCGATGATCAGCGGGTGAATCATGGAACTACGAATCAACCAGAAGACCTATCAGGTCGATGCCGACGCCGATACGCCCTTGCTCTGGGTGATCCGCGATGATCTGGGCATGACCGGGACCAAGTACGGCTGCGGACTGGCGCAATGTGGCGCCTGCTCGGTGCTGGTGGATGGCAACGTCGTGCGCTCGTGCGTCACGCCGGTGGCGGGTGTCGTCGGCCGCGAGGTCACCACGATTGAGGCGATCGAAAGCGATGACGTGGGCAAACGGGTGGTCTCGACCTGGGTCGATCTGCAGGTCGCGCAGTGCGGCTACTGCCAGTCCGGGCAGGTGATGGCCGCCACTGCGCTGCTCAAACAAAACCCTAAACCGAGTGATGCGCAGATCGAGGCAGCGATGGTCAATCTGTGCCGCTGCGGTACTTACAACGCGATTCATGCCGCCGTGCATGAGCTGGCCGGCAAGGGAGAAGCGTGATGAACGTTCGTATCGACCCTTCACAGCAAGCCTCGGTACTGGATCTGCACGAACCGATCAATGTTTCGCGCAGACGTTTTCTCACCGGTACCGCCGTCGGCGCACTGGTCCTCGGCTTCGGCCTGCCGCTGGGTGCGACGCGCGTGCAAGCTGCCGTGGCAACGGCGACGGCTGAGCGCGGCACGCAGGTACCGGCGTTTCTCGAAATCCGCCCGGACAACCGCGTGCGTCTGCTCTGCCCGTTCATGGAGGGCGGGCAAGGTACGTTCACCGCAATGGCGCAGATTGTCGGTGAAGAACTGGATGCCGATCCGTCGACCTTTCTGGTCGAGGCCGCCCCGCCCGGCGAAGCCTATGTGGTGTTGGAAAACGGCATGCGCATCACTGGCGGCAGCATGTCGGTGCGCATGAGTTACCCGGTGATGCGCCGCCTCGGCGCCCTCGCCCGCGCCATGTTATTGCAGGCGGGTGCGCAGCAACTTGGCGTACCAGTGAGCGAGTTGAGCACCGAGCCAGGCAAAGTCGTGCACGCCAAGTCGGGCCGCTCGCTGGCTTACGGTGAACTGGCCGAGCGCGCGATGGATCTGCCGGTTCCCGATCCGGCCTCCGTGAAGCTGCGTGATCCGAGCCAGTTCCGCTGGATCGGCAAACCGGTGAAGCGCCTCGATGCTTACGACAAGTCCACCGGCAAGGCGCTGTACAGCATCGATCTGAAGGTCGACGACATGCTCCATGCCGCCGTGCAACATGCCCCGCGTCTGGGCATGACCGTGGGCAACCTGCGCAACGAAGAGCAGGTCAAGGCGATGAAAGGCGTGCATTCCGTGCATCGTCTGCCGGGTGCCGTGGCGGTAGTCGCCGAGCGCTGGTGGCACGCCAAACGTGCCGTCGAGGCGATTCAGGTCGACTGGCAAGAGCCAACGGCCGACAGCAAAGTGCGGCCGATGCCCGCTGACTTTTCCAGCGATGCCTGGTTCAAGCGTCTCGCTGAAGATAAAGGCCCGGCCAAAGATGATGAACATGAAGGCGACGTGGCTTCGATCCTCAAGGATTCCAAGACCCGGATTGACGCCACTTACCACAACCAATACTTGAACCACGGCCAGTTGGAGCCGCCTTCAGCACTGGCCCGATTCAACCCGGACGGTTCGCTGGAAGTCTGGTTGCCGAATCAGGCGCCGGACATGTTCCGCGCCGACATCGCTAAACGCACTGGCCTTGATCCGTCGCGCATCACCTTGCATTCGCCGCTGCTGGGTGGCTTCTTCGGTCGGCATTTTCTCTACGACTCGGCCAGTCCCTATCCGCAGGCGATTGCGCTGTCCAAGGCAGTTGGCCGTCCGGTCAAACTGATCTGGAGTCGCGAAGAAGAGTTCCTGCGTGACGTGCTCCGTCCCGTTGCCGCGGTGAATTTCCGCGCCGCGCTGGACAGCGACGGCTGGCCGCTGGCAATCGAAGCGATCAGTGCCACCGAAGGCCCGACCGAAGCCCTCGCCGGCAAACAAGGAGAAAAACTCGACCCGACGGCGCTTGAAGGCTTGTCCGGCAAGTCCTACGCGATCCCTAACAAGCGCATCGCGCAGATCTACGTCAAAGGCCCGGCCATGCTCGGTTACTGGCGTTCGGTGGGCAATTCCCTCAATGACTTCTTCTATGAATCGTTCCTCGACGAACTGGCCGACAAGGGCAGCAAAGACCCGTTCGATTTGCGACTGCATCTGTTACGCGACAACAAGCGCTTGACCACTCTGCTGCAAGCGGTGGGTGAGCTATCCGGAGGCTGGAAGCGCGGCCCGTTTACCGCCGAGGATGGCAGCAAACGTGCGCGCGGCGTGGCCATGGCTTCGCCGTTCGGTACCGAGACGGCGGTGATCGCCGAGGTGTCCATCGAGAACGGCCAAGTCAAGGTGCACGATATCTGGCAAGCGATTGACCCGGGCAGCATCGTCAACCCGGCGATTGTCGAAGCGCAGGTCAATGGCGCTGTGGCGCTGGGGCTGTCGCAAACCCTGGTGGAAGAAGCCGTGTGGATTGATGGCAAACCCCGGGCGCGCAATTACGACTTGTACCCGATCCTGCCGCCTGCGCGGATGGCTCGGGTCCATGTGCGTGTGGTCGAGAGCGGGGAAAAAATGGGTGGCATCGGTGAACCGCCGTTGCCTGCGGTCGCGCCCGCCGTCGCTAACGCGGTGGCAAGGCTAACCGGTCAGCGGGTGCGCAGCCTGCCCATGAGCCGACACACCTTCACTTGATCAGCGCCGGAGCGTCCATGAATAACAGCCGATTCGCAAGAACCGCTGGCTGGCTGGCAGTGCCGTGCCTGGTCGCGGCAGGCCTGCTGGCCTGGTATGTCACCCGCGAGCCTGTCTCGCGCCTGGAAACCCATCAGATCGCCGTGGCCGACATCGACCCGGCGCTGGTCGCCCGTGGCGAATACGTCGCCCGACTCAGCGATTGCGTGGCCTGCCACAGCGTGCCAGGGGGCGCGCCATTCGCTGGCGGTCTGGAAATGGCCACGCCGCTGGGCTCAATCCATGCGACCAATATCACCCCGGACACGGAAACCGGCATCGGCCACTACAGCTTGGCGGACTTCGACCGAGCGGTGCGCCACGGCGTGGCGCCCGACAGTCGCCGTCTGTACCCGGCGATGCCCTACCCGTCCTACGCCAAGCTCAGTGATGACGATGTGCGTGCGCTGTATGCGTTCTTCATGAAAGGCGTGGCGCCGGTGAAACAGGCGAACATCCCCAGTGCGATTCCGTTTCCGCTGAACCTGCGCTGGCCGATTGCGCTGTGGAATGGCGTGTTTGTCGACGCCGAACCCTACGTAGCCAAACCGTCGCAGGATGAACAGTGGAACCGTGGCGCTTATCTCGTCCAGGGCGCCGGGCATTGCGGCAGTTGCCACACGCCGCGCGGTTTGGCGTTCAACGAGAAGGCACTGGATGAGGCCGGTAAGCCGTACCTCGCTGGCGCTTTGCTCGATGGCTGGTACGCACCGAGCCTGCGTGATGATCACAACACCGGGCTGGGCCGCTGGAGCGAACCGGAGATCGTGCAGTTCCTCAAGACCGGTCGCAACCAACACGCGGTGGTCTACGGCTCGATGACTGAGGCGTTCAACAACTCCACGCAGTTCATGAGCGATGACGATCTGACCGCGATTGCCCACTACCTGAAGTCGCTTCCCGGGGATCGCGAACGAGATGGCGCGCCGTGGCAGTATCAAGCGGTTTCGGCGGCGGAGCGTCTGGACTCGCCCGGTGCTCATACCTACGTGACGCGCTGTGCTTCCTGCCATGGTCTGGACGGCAAGGGCCAGTCCGAATGGATGCCGCCGCTGGCCGGCGCGACTTCTGCACTGGCCAAGGAAAGCGCCTCGGCGATCAACATCACCCTGAACGGTTCGCAACGCGTGGTGGCGGCCGGCGTGCCGGATGCCTATCGCATGCCGGCCTTCCGTGAACAGCTGTCGGATCAGCAGATCGCCGAAGTGCTGACCTTCATGCGCAGCACCTGGGGCAATCAAAGCACTGCGGTTGATGCGCAGACGGTGGGCAAGCTGCGTGAACACACCGATCCGGCCAGCAGCAGCCCGATCATTCTGCAGATGCGCTAAGAGGAGACACTGATGGAAAGCATCGACTTGCTGGTCCTGCGCACAGCGCGGGACTGGCTTGCCGCTGGCGAGCGTGTGTTGCTCGCCACGGTGGCGCGCACCTGGGGTTCGTCACCGCGTCCGACCGGTTCGATGATGGTTTTGCGTGACGATGGTCGCGTGGTGGGCAGTGTGTCCGGCGGCTGCATCGAGGATGATCTGATCCATCGCTATACCACGGCCCATGGCGGCAGCGCTTTCAGTGGCAGCACGCCAGAAGTGGTGCGTTATGGCGTCAGCGCCGATGAGGCGCATCGCTTTGGCTTGCCGTGCGGTGGCACGCTTGAACTGATCCTTGAGTTCAACCCGGCGTGGCAGTCGCTCGATGAACTGCTGACGCAACTGGACGCCGGGCAACTGGTTCGCCGTCGTCTGGCGTTGGAGTCCGGTGAGGTCATGCTTGAACCGACTGCGACGCCGGAACAGTTCAGCTTCGATGGCGTGCAGATGCTCAACACCTTGGGGCCGGGCTATCGAATGCTGATGATCGGTGCCGGCGCGCTGGCCGAATATCTAGCCACCATGGCTTTGTTCAACGGTTTCAAGGTGGCAGTGTGCGATCCGCGTCCCGAGTACATCGAGACTTGGGCGGTAGACGGTGTGGAGCGCATTGTCGGCATGCCGGACGACGTGGTCCGCGACTTCGCGGTCGATCTGCGCACCTGCATCGTCGCCTTGAGTCATGACCCCAAACTCGACGATCTGGCCTTGCTCGAAGCGCTCCACGGCCCGGCGTTCTACATCGGTGCGATCGGCTCGCGGCGCAACAGCCAGTTGCGCCGCGAACGCCTGATTGAACATTTTGGTGAAACCGAGACGTCGCTTGAACGCCTGCACGGGCCGATCGGCCTGTACATTGGCAGCAAGACACCTGCGGAAATCGCCGTCAGCGTGATGGCCGAGATTCTTGCGGCGAAGAATGGCGCCCAGCTGCCGCAGGCGTTTTCCATCGTCAGGGCCAAAGCGCTCGCTGAATGAGCCGCGCGGCTACTCTGCGACGGCGTTTTCGGTCGGCAACGAAGCGAGCATTTCTGCGCGGCATACCTCAAGAATCTCGTCTGCCAGCGCGGAATCATCCGGGCAGGAACGCGACAGGATAATCGCGCCGACGGCCCGCGACAGCAGGTCAATCATCTTCTTGCGCCCCTCACCCGCCTCGGCATCCGGCCCGCTCGGGTATTTCTCGCCCAAGGTTTGCAGGGTGCGCTCAATGCCCTCGGCAAACGTCGCTTTCACCTCATCCGACTGGCGCGCCGCGTCGCCGCCCAACGCGGCCATGGTGCAACCGTCGCCGCGTCCGTCGCGATGTTCTCTGTTCACATAAACGTTGATGAAGCCCGGAACATCCAGTGCTTGGGCGGCTGTCAGCGATTTGGCCAGACTACACGCCGAGGCTTCGGCCATCAGGTCGGCCTTCGACCCGAAATGTTTGTAGAAACCACCATGGGTAAAACCGGCAGCCGCCATGAGGTCCGCCACGCCGACGCCGTCAAAACCGCGCTCACGGAACAGCTCTGAAGCGGTTTCAACGATGTGCTCTCGATTGGCCTGCGCCTGGGCCTTGGTCACTCTCACGTGCAATACCTCGTGTTTCCGGGGAAATCCTGCGTCCGATGATACATAGATGTTGGCCATAATCAAAACCGTTGACAGTTTAGATTTAGATCATCATCCTAATTGCTCGCAACAACGATCTTCATCAACGGGCACGGAACAACATCAATCGCCGCTGGCTGAATCAAGCATCAGCGCAAGCTAAGCGCGTTCTGTTTCTCACACCCTCAAAGAGAGATAAACCATGAGCACTCGCCCTACTGTTCTGATCACTGGCGCCTCCACCGGCATCGGCGCGGTCTACGCCGAACGCTTTGCGCAACGCGGCCACGACCTGGTACTGGTCGCCCGCGATCAGGCGCGCTTGGATGCACTGGCCGCGCGCTTGCGCAGCGAACACGACGTCGCCGTCGATGTGATCCCGGCGGACCTGACCCAACCGGGCGATCTGAACACCGTTGAAAACCGCCTGCGCGACGATGCCCGCATCGGCGTCCTCGTCAATAACGCCGGTGCGGCGCTGTCTGGCCATTTCGTCGAGCAAAGCACCGACAAAGTGGCGCAACTGGTCGCCCTCAACACCACCGCACTGGTGCGGCTTGCCAGCGCCATCGCTCCACGCCTGGCGAAGGCCGGTGACGGTGCGATCATCAACATCGGTTCGGTGGTGGGCCTCGCACCGGAGTTCGGCATGACGGTCTACGGCGCGACCAAGGCTTTTGTGCTGTTCCTGTCTCAGGGTCTGAGCCTGGAACTGTCGCCTCAGGGCGTCTACGTGCAAGCCGTCCTGCCCGCCGCCACGCGCACGGAAATCTGGGATCGTTCCGGCGTCGACATCAACACTTTGAGCGAAATCATGGAGGTGGGTGATCTGGTGGATGCTGCGCTCGTCGGCTTCGATCGTCGCGAACCAGTGACCATTCCGCCGCTGCACGAAGCAGAGCGCTGGGATGCCCTGCAGGGCGCACGGCTGGGCCTGATCGGGCAAATCCGCCAATCTGAGGTTGCCCAGCGCTACCAGACGCCAGAGTGATCTTCAGCTAGCGAGCATGCTCGGCGGATTCGATGCAGTCAGAAGGCGCTGCATCGAATCCGCAACGCACCGACTACCATCCGTACACCGACAAGAGCCGCACCTCGATGAAAGCATTTTTGATTGATCGCTATGGCAAGCACCCCGGGCGCATCGGCGAAGCGCCTGCCCCCGCAGTGGGTCCTCACGACGTCTTGATCGAGGTCCATGCCAGCAGCGTCAACGTGCTGGATTCGAAGATCAGCACCGGCGAATTCAAGCTGATCCTGCCCTACGCGTTTCCATTGATTCTGGGCAACGATCTGGCAGGCGTGGTGACTGAAGTCGGCACGCAAGTGACACGCTTCAAACCTGGAGACGAGGTGTATGCCCGCCCGCCGGAAACACGAATCGGCACCTTCGCCGAGTTGATCGCCGTGAACGAAAACGCGATTGCCCTGAAACCGGCCAATACCAGCATGGCACAGGCGGCTTCCCTGCCCCTGGTGGCACTGACTGCCTGGCAAGTGCTGGTCGACACCGCCCAGCTGAAAAAAGGCCAGAAAGTGCTGATTCACGCCGGTTCCGGCGGCGTCGGCACCGTCGCCATTCAGCTTGCCAAACACCTCGGTGCCTTTGTCGCCACAACCACCAGCACCGCGAATGTCGAATGGGTCAAGGCGCTAGGGGCTGACGTGGTCATCGACTACAAACAGCAGAACTTCGACAGTGTCCTGCACGACTACGACGTGGTGTTGAACAGCCTCGGCGCCGATGTCCTGGAGAAATCACTCAAGGTGCTCAAGCCCGGTGGTCAGCTGATTTCCATCTCTGGGCCACCCACCGCGCAATTCGCACAGGAGCAAGGTTTGTCCTGGCCCTTGCAGCAGGTCATTCGCTTGCTGAGCTTCGCTATTCGGCGCAAGGCAGGCAAGCGTGACGTCAATTACGCGTTCGTGTTCATGCGCGCCAACGGCGCCCAACTGCAACAAATCAGCTCGCTGGTTGAGGCAGGCATCATCAACCCGGTGATTGATCGAGCGTTCCCCTTTGAATCAACGGCCGAGGCGTTGAATTACGTCGAGCAGGGACGCGCGAAGGGCAAGGTCGTTGTTTTGATCAAGTGAAGATTCCGGCTATTGCTGAATTATCCGTAGAAACCAGCTCACTGCGTTCTTCGACAGGTCATAGAACCCCTCCCGGCAAGAAGGGTCTGCTCTCTTATAACCTCTCAGGAATACCCCCATGTCCGCGCAACGCAACCTCGTCCTCCTCGCTCGGGGAGGCTATGCCGCCCGAGGAATGCTTTATCTGATCATCGGTATCTTTGCGTTGCTGGCAGCCCAGGATTCGACTAAACCGAAGGACAGCCACAAGAGTCTGGAAGCCTTGCTGGCTCAGCCATTCGGCTATTTTCTGGTTGGACTTGTCGTGGCGGGACTGCTCGCCTTTGCCGCCTGGCGTGTCCTGCAGGCGACGCGAGATGTCGATCATCACGGCACAAAACTCAAAGGTCTGGTGATTCGCACAGGGCTGTTTGTGGGCGGTCTGGTCAACGGTGCTCTGGCGTTCTTTGCATTGGGCCTGCTCATCAGCGGGATTAAAAGCTCGGGCGATTCTGCAGGACAAACCCAAGACTGGCTGGCGCATCTTCTGTCCTGGGAACATTCGAACTGGCTGGTGTACCTGATCGCCCTCGTTCCGCTCGGTGTAGGCATTGCTCACATCATCAAGGGCTGGAAAGCGTCGTTCGAGAAATATTTCGAGGCCGACGAAGAGGTCATGCGCTACGTCCGCCCGGTCTCGCGGTTTGGTCTGATCGCGCGCGGCGTCGTGTTTATCGAGATCGCATTGCTCCTGGCAATCAGCGGCTCTACCTATCAGGCCATGGATCCCCCGGGTATGAAGGAAGCGCTCGATGCGCTGCAGAATCTACCCGCTGGCTGGCTGATCTTGATGGTAATAGCCTTGGGGCTGATGGCGTTCTCGGTCTACAGTCTGTCGGAAGCTTGCTGGCGCAAGATCAATATGGATGTGCCAGGCGTATCGAGCACATAGCGTCTAACGTCTTTGGCGATGATCACCCGGGCGCTGCATCGGTGAGCGAACCTTTCCCCCGAAAACAACGTCCGAGCTAAAGCGTTAACGCTTACCGCTCGCCACGAGGTTTCCGTTTGAAAGCTGCCATCGTCAGAAAATACCGATTGATCATCAAAACGCTGGGCTACGTCGGCTGGGCCTTGTTCTGGCTGTTGCTCTGGGACATCGCTGTCACTGTCGACTTCATGTTGTTTCTCAACACCAAGCTGAATTTACCCCTCATGCCCCTGACTCTATTGGGTTCGGCGTTGATTGTGTTGATCAGTTTCCGCAACAGCAGCGCCTACAACCGCTGGTGGGAAGCACGGACGCTGTGGGGGGCGATGATCAACAACTCGCGCAGTTTCGCCCGGCAGGTGCTGACGTTGCTGGATGACGCTGACAACGAGGTCAATCCGGTCAAGTCGACTCTACTACGCCGCCACGTCGCCTATGTGAATTGCCTCGCAGCGCATCTGCAAGGCCAGCCTTGCCCTGAGGAAGTCCGCGCGTTTATTCCCGCCGAGGAGTTCGCCCGCAGCGGCACCACCAATAACTTTGCCAACGATATCCTCACCGGCTCGGCGACTTTGCTGGCTCGGGAATACAAGGCCGGGCGCCTCGACAGCATTCGCCTGGCGCGGCTGGAATCGACGCTGGTGGACTTGTCCAACAGCCAGGGTGGCATGGAGCGGATTGCCAATACGCCGCTGCCCTACCCTTATGTGTATTTTCCGCGGCTGTTTATTTCGCTGTTCTGCCTGATCGTACCGATCGGACTAGTGGAATCCCTGGGCTGGTTCACGCCGCTGGCGTCGACCGTGGTGGGCTTTATGCTGCTGGCCATCGAGCGCATCGGCACCGATCTGCAAAGCCCGTTTCGCCACAGCGAGCATCAGATTCAGATGGAAGCGCTGTGCGAAACCATCGAGAAGAACCTGCAGTCGATGCAGCGTGACTCCCTGGGTGACGTGCGCAGGCTTGCAGAGAACGCTTGAGGTGCAGCAATCGGGAACCGTCAGGATGTCTGACGGTTTCCAAATCAATCAGAACGCCGCACAACATCGCTTGTTATCGCGCCGCGCTCCTGCTTCTGCCGTAGCGCTCACTGTCATCCCCCCTTCCCGCTCCTCGCGCCACCTCACATTTTGCGATGTGAGGTTTTCGCATCTGCATAAAAAAGATTGCCGATTCATTGTCAGGTGATTTTTTTCAGCCTATCTTCAATAAAACCTATACAAAGCACTTCATTGCGTACAACTCTTTCGCTATGGATTGGCCCCACGCACAGCACTGCCGCGAGCACCTTGAATGAACCCACTATTAGCCAGCCATTACCGTGAAATTCTTGTCGGCGTCGGTGAAAACCCCGAGCGCGAAGGACTGTTGGACACACCTCAGCGCGCCGCCAAAGCGATGCAGTACCTGTGCAATGGCTACACGATGAGCCTGGAAGACGTCACCAACGGTGCTCTGTTCGAGTCGCAGAGCGATGAAATGGTGATCGTCAGCGACATCGAGCTGTATTCCTTGTGCGAGCACCACATGCTGCCCTTTATCGGCAAGGCACATGTCGCGTACATCCCCACCGGCCGGGTACTGGGGCTGTCGAAGGTCGCGCGGGTGGTAGACATGTTCGCGCGGCGCCTGCAGATCCAGGAAAACCTCACGCGGCAGATTGCCGACGCCATTCAGCAAATCACCGATGCCGCCGGTGTCGCGGTGGTCATTGAAGCCCGGCACATGTGCATGATGATGCGCGGCGTTGAGAAGCAGAATTCGGTCATGACCTCCTCCGTGATGCTGGGTGCTTTCCGGGACAGTTCGACGACACGGCAGGAATTCCTGCAACTGATCAGGCGGCAATAAAGCTATACAGAGGACAGTCACTGTACAAGCCGACAGTTCGAATCTCATTCTCTTCACTCGTGCGTTTCAGGGAGTTAGGCAATGACCCGATTTCTGTTGTTACTGACACTGGCACTCAGCGTCGCAAGCTGCGGCAGCGTGGATGTTGCCCGTTATGCCGACCAACAACCGGCCTTGGACCTGCAGCGTTTTTTCAGCCAGCCCGTCAAAGCCTGGGGAATGTTTCAGAAGCGCAGCGGTGAAGTGGCCAAGCGTTTTGAGGTCAACATCGTCAGCCGGCGTGAGGGTAACAACCTGATTCTCGACGAGCGCTTCCTGTACAGCGACGGCACCCGCCAACGTCGCGTCTGGACTCTCACGCCCGAAGGCCAGGGGCGTTGGAGCGGTCGCGCGGCTGACGTAGTGGGTGTCGCCGAGGGCCAGGTCGCGGGCAATACGCTGCACTGGCGTTATCGCCTGAACCTGCCGGTCGATGACTCGACTTACGAAATGAGCATGGACGACTGGATGTACTTGATGGACGAGGACACGTTGATCAACCGCACCAGCATGTCCAAGTTCGGTGTAGAGGTCGGCCAAGTGACACTGTTCTTCCGTCGCCAAGGCGCGGGAGTCAGCGAGTGAACCGCGCATTGACCCTGGCCTCGTTCGGCGATGGTTACCGCGCGCTGGTGATCGGCGCCAGTGGCGCCCTCGGTACAGCCTTTTGCCAACTGCTGAAACAGGATCCGCGCTGTGCCGACGTTCGCGCGCTGGGGCGCCGTACCCTCCCCGCGCTCGACCTTGAACGACCTGAAACGATTGCCAGCGCCGCCGCCGAACTGGCAGGCGAAGCGCCGTATCAACTGATCATCCACGCGGCCGGTCTGCTCCATCGCGACGGGATCAAGCCGGAAAAAAGCTTCAGCGCGATCGAGCCGGAGGCGCTGCAAACCGTGTTTCAAGTGAACACGCTGGGTCCGGCATTGGTGTTGCGTCATTTCCTGCCACTGCTCGATCCTCGGGGAGCAATGGCGATGCTTTCGGCCAAGGTCGGAAGCATTGGCGACAACCGATTGGGCGGCTGGTACGCCTACCGCGCTTCCAAGGCTGCGCTGAACATGCTGATCAAGACCGCCGCCATCGAACTGGCACGCACGCGCCCGCAGAGTCGCTTGCTCAGTCTGCACCCGGGCACGGTGGTGTCGGGGTTGTCGCAACCTTTTCGCGGCGCCTCCAGCGCCCGCCCGGCAGACGTTGCCGCTGAACAGTTACTGACCTTGATAGACCAGTTGACGCCGGCCGACAGCGGCCATTTCTTTGCCTACGATGGAGAACGCCTACCCTGGTAGGCAAGGAGTGAAGCATGAACCTGCAAGCCCTCACCGAACGTGCGGCCAACAGTGAAATACGTGAACTGGAGCTGCTGTCGCTCGAAGGTGGTTTTTATCTGGCGCGGATCCGCCTGGATCACGGCCAGTTCACCCTGCTGGATGACGCGGCCAAGCCGATGCACCTGCGCTCGATCACCCACCTGCGGGACTTGCTACAGACCGTGCCGGCCTTTCCCTGCGTACTGGTGCAGCAATGCGTGCACGACGAAATGTGCGGGCGCGATTCAGGGCCTGTCGAAGAGCTGCGCATTCCGTTTTCGCTGACTACGCCCGTATGAGTCGAACCACGCACATCAACGGGTAATGAGCGGGGCCGCCCCATTTGTCGCGTACCCGCTAAGCTGGTTTTACGGCCGTGCGTCAGTTGAACGTTGTTGGCTGACTGAAAACAGCAAAATATAAATGCTGTCATAACCATGATTTTTTCTGACAAAACGGCGTCTTTTGCAGGTTTTCAAAAGCTCTGCTGAAGCCTGTTAGAGCGCCATTTGCGGCCCAAGCGGGTTATCAAAAATCCAACAACGCTTTATTACTGAATTAGTGATTTAACTAGGTAGTTACCTAACTATATAATGCCCTCCTCATTTCAACGGGACATTCAACGTGAAGCAGAGTCAACGCCTCTCGGGCATATCAAAATTCATTCTGGTCGGGCTGGGCGTCGTCATCGCCCTGCTCGGCTTGGCGCTGGCTGCGGGCGGCGTGAAGTTGGTCAGCCTGGGAGGCTCGTGGTACTTCCTGGTGGGTGGCTTGGTCATGACCGTCTCCGGTCTGCTGATCGCGCGCTACAAGCCAGCCGGTGCGTGGTTGTTTGCCGCGTTCCTGGTCGGAACAGCGATCTGGGCGGTGAGCGATGCCGGGCTGGTGTTCTGGCCGGTGTTCTCGCGCCTGTTCATGTTCAGTGTGATCGGCCTGGTCGTGGCGCTGGTCTATCCGCTGCTCAAACGTGCCAACGGTGGCGTTGCGGGTCGCGGCGCTTACGCTGTGGCTGCGGTGCTGGCGGTCGGCGTGGTTGTGGCGGCTGGCAACATGTTCGTCGCGCACCCGACCGTTGCCGCCACCGGCACTGGCCCGGGCCTGACCCCGGTCGAGCCGGACAAGGCGCAAAAGGACTGGGCGCACTACGGTAATACCGAAGGTGGCAGCCGCTTCGCCGCGCTGGACCAGATCAACCGCAACAACGTCGACAAGCTGAAAGTCGCGTGGACCTACCACACCGGTGACGTCGCCGAGAGCGATGGCAATGGCGCTGAAGACCAACTCACCCCGCTGCAGGTTGGCAACAAGGTGTTCATCTGCACCCCGCACAACAACCTGATCGCCCTTGATGCCGACACCGGTAAAGAGCTGTGGAAGAACGCGATCAACGCCCAGTCGAAAGTCTGGCAGCGTTGCCGTGGCATGGCCTATTTCGACGCCAGCGCTGCCATTGCTCAGCCAGCCAATTCGAAAATCATCGAAGCCAAACCGGCGCCGGCCGCCAACTGCCAGCGCCGTCTGCTGACCAACACCATTGATGCCCGTCTGATCGCGGTCGATGCGGACACCGGCGAGTTCTGCCAGGGTTTCGGCAACAACGGTCAGGTCGATCTGAAGGCCGGTTTGGGTAACGTGCCGGACAGCTACTATCAGTTGTCCTCCGCGCCGCTGATGGCCGGCACCACCGTGGTGGTTGGCGGTCGCGTGGCTGACAACGTGCAGACCGACATGCCCGGCGGCGTGATCCGTGGTTTTGATGTGATGACTGGTGCCATGCGCTGGGCCTTCGACCCGGGCAACCCGCAGGATAAAAAAGCGCCGGCAGACGGCAGCACCTATGTGCGCAGCACGCCGAACAGCTGGGCACCGATGTCCTACGACCCGGCGACCAACACCGTGTTCCTGCCAATGGGCAGTTCGTCCACCGACATCTATGGTGTCGAGCGCAGCAAGCTCGATCACACCTACGGCGCTTCGATCCTGGCGCTGGACGCCACCAGCGGTGAAGAGCGCTGGGTGTTCCAGACCGTGCACAACGATCTGTGGGACTTCGACCTGCCGATGCAGCCGAGCCTGATCGACTTCACCAAGGACGGCAAAACCGTACCGGCCGTGGTCATCGGCACCAAGGCCGGGCAGATCTACGTGCTCGACCGCGCCACCGGCAAACCGCTGACCGACGTTAAAGAAGTACCGGTGAAAGCGGCGAACATCCCGAACGAACCGTACTCGCCAACCCAGCCGAAATCGCTGGGCATGCCGCAGATCGGCGCACAGCACCTGACTGAATCGGACATGTGGGGCGCGACCCCTTACGACCAGTTGCTCTGCCGCATCGACTTCAAAGGCATGCGTTACGACGGCCTGTACACCGCGCCGGGCACCGATAAATCGCTGAGTTTCCCGGGTTCGCTGGGCGGCATGAACTGGGGCAGCATCTCTACTGACCCGGTACACGGTTTCATCTTCGTCAACGACATGCGTCTGGGCCTGTGGATCCAGATGATCCCGTCGCAGAACCAGGGCAAGGCCGCTGGCGGTGGCGAAGCGCTGAACACCGGCATGGGCGCCGTGCCGCTGAAAGGCACACCGTACGCCGTGAACAAAAACCGCTTCCTGTCGGTAGCCGGCATTCCGTGCCAGGCACCACCGTTCGGCACGCTGACTGCGATCGACATGAAAACCCAGAAAGTCGCCTGGCAGGTTCCGGTCGGTACCGTTGAAGACACCGGTCCACTGGGCATCCGCATGCACCTGCCGATCAAGATTGGTCTGCCTACGCTCGGCGGCACCCTGTCGACCCAGGGTGGCCTGATCTTTATCGCCGGCACCCAGGACTTCTACCTGCGCGCGTTCAACAGCGGCAACGGTGAAGAAGTCTGGAAAGCACGTCTGCCAGTCGGCAGCCAAGGTGGCCCGATGACCTATGTTTCGCCGAAAACCGGCAAGCAATACATCGTCATCACCGCCGGTGGCGCGCGTCAGTCGACCGATCGCGGCGACTACGTGATGGCTTACGCCCTGCCGTAAACCACGGTGTTCACGTAAAGCGCGGCACCTTCGGGTGCCGCGCTGCTTTCCCCCTATTGCTCATGTTTTTTGCAGGAAGATTTACATGCTATCGGCTGTTGGTTTTTCCCGTTCCGACCTGTTCAAAGGCCTGTTGCTGGGCCTGACGTGCACCACCGCTCTCCCCGCGCTGGCCGACATCGATTCCGATTTGTTGACCCGCAGTACCCTCACTGGTGACTGGGGTGGCTTGCGTCACCAGATGGATGAACAGGGCATCAAGTTCACTGGCGACTACAGCGGCGAAATGGCTTACAACGCCGATGGTGGTTTGCATCGCTCGGCGCGTTACTCGCAGAACATCAAGCTCGGCGTGCAGTTCGACCTGAGCAAACTGTACGGCGTCGACAATGCCGGCAAGGTCCAGCTGACCATCAACGACCGCCGCGGCAACAGTGCCTCGGAAGACCTCGTCGGCAACCGTCTGCCGATTCAGGAAAACTACGGTGGCCTGTATACGCGACTGACCGAACTGAGTTACGAGCGCAGCCTGTTTACCCCGGCGCTCAACGTGAAGCTCGGTTACATGGCCATGGGTAATGACCTCGGCGGCCTCGACAGCGGCATTCTGTGCAACTTCATGAACGCCGGTTTCTGCGGTCATCCGCTGAACATGTCTGGCGGTAGCGGCTGGACCAACTACCCCAATGCGCGCCTCGGTGTGCGGGTGAAATACGACTTGTCGTCTTCCTGGCAACTGCGCGTGGCCGCGTTCAACGTCGACCCCGAGAGCAACGGCAACTCCAGCCGCGCCTGGCACCTTGATCCGAAACACACCACCGGCACCGTGGTACCGATCGAACTGGTTTACAAACACGCGGGCGCCCTGCCCGGCGAATACAAGCTCGGCTACTACTACGACAGCTCCGACGTAAAACGCATCGGCAGCGACAAAGAAGTGTCCGGTCGCGGCGGTCATTATCTGCTGATCGACCAGGCCGTCTGGAGTTCGTCGACGTCCGAAGGCCGCAGCTTGCACGCGTTCGGCCAATACTCGGCGGCCAGCGAAGCGGCGTCACCGTTCAGCAAGTGGTACGGCACCGGCGTGGTGCTGTACAAACCGTTCGAAGGTCGCCCGCGAGACACCGTCGCGCTGGGTTATGGTCGCGCCGTGCCGAACCCGCGTAGCCGTGACGTCCTGCAAGACGCCGCATTGAACAACGGCACGGCGTTGCCGAACCTGGACAGCGCCGAGCAACTGATCGAACTCGGCTACGGCTATCAGGCCACGCCCTGGCTGACGCTGCGTCCAAATATGCAGTACATCATTGAGCCGGGCGCGTTTTCCGGACAGGACATCGACAATGCGCTGGTGATTGGCTTGCAGGTCAAAGCGGCGCTCTGATCTCCAAATAGCAGACAATAAAAAACCCGGCTCGAATTGCCGGGTTTTTTATTGCCTTCAAGATCACTTTTTCTTTTTGGCCGGCTTATCAGCCTTCTTTGAATCCTTGGCCTTCTCAGGCTTGCTGTCGGCTTTTTTCGCCGACTTCTTCGGCTCGGCGTCTTTTTTCTTGTCTTTCTTGTCCCTGTCGGAGGACTTCGAAAGCGCCGAGGCTGCCGCTGATTTCTTCTCGGGTGATGACTTTTTGTCTTTCAAGTCCTTGCTGGCTTTCGAAGCGTCACCTTTTTTGTCTTTGCTTTTCTTTTCGTCTTTAGCCACGTTGACCACCTCTCGGAGTGTGCCGTTATTGACACATCGCCTGTGCGATTGACCACAAGCTAATCATTAGGCGAGCAGGTTCCGAGGCCGTTCAGATTATTTTCAGGCGTTGAAACAGGCCAAATGAAGGCAGCGCCGAATGCCGCCAGCGCCACCTTCAACAACCGCCGGTTGATCAGGCCTTGTTGCCCGCCTCCTGGAGCGCCTTTTCAGCATTGAAACCGTCGAAGTTTTCGAACACGCCCATAAAGCCTGGCACGGTCACCTCGCGCGCCCAGTCGCGCTGCAGTTCGCAGTACATCTGCACCCGGCTGATGAGCTTCGCCCCCGCCTGTTCCATTCGGCGCAACGCCGCCTCGTGTGCGGCGAGCGATGTGCCGCCCACCGCATCGATCGGCACATAAACCTCATAGCCTTCCTGGATCGCGTCGAGCACCGGGAAGGTCAGGCAGGCTTCGGTCCACAGCGCAGTCATGATCAGTTTCTTGCGCCCCAGCGCTTTGACCGCCTGCTTGAATTCAGTGTCCTCCCAGCTGTTGATCGACGTGCGGTCATAGGTCGGCAGATGGCCGAGCACCGCTTGCAACTCTTGAATCGGCGGCTTGTTGCGGCCGGTCGCGACATTGACGGTCGAGTGGATGATCGGCAGGTCGTAGTTGACCGCCGCCTTCGCAACGCTGGTGATATTGAAGACCAGTTCATCCCGTGACATCGAGCGGATCGAAGACACCTGAACCGGTTGATAGTCGATGATGATCAACGCTGAATTGTCGGGCGTCAGGAGTTGATCGGTGTGCGGGTTACGGATGGGTTCGCTTGCCATTTGCAGGTCCTTTTGTATGGGTAACGCACGTCGGTAAAACGGCCGGAGCCCGTGCGGCTAATGGTTCCAGAATGCACGCGAGTGACGCCGTGCCTGGAAAACCCATTGTGCTGTTCCCCTATTCGCAGCAGTAGTAGCATCCCGAGGCGAACTGTGTCGCGCCAAGGGGAACGCGAAAATGGATATCGAAGAACTGCAAACCTTCGTCGAAGTGGCCGATGCCGGGGGCATTTCACAGGCAGCGCTGCGGCTCGGGGTTTCGAAATCAATCGTCAGCCGCCGTCTGGCGCGGCTTGAAGCGGAACTCGGCGTGCAATTGCTGGCACGCTCCACGCGCGGGGCTTCACTCACCGAAGCCGGCGCGACATTTCGCGATTACGCCGCCCGAGTGTGCAGCGAAATTGACATCGCCAAGGAAACCATCCTGCCCGCCGGCGCCCTGCGCGGTCGTTTGCGCGTGGCGGTGCCGTTGTCGTTCGGGCCAACGCACTTCGCCCCGGTGCTGGCGGAAATGGCTCGCCGTCATCCTCAATTGCACATGCAGACCTGCTACAGCGATCGCTTCGTTGACCTGATTACCGAGGGCTATGATTGCGCCATTCGCGTGGGTTACCTGCAGGACTCCAACTTGATCGCGAGGCGTATCGGCCCGGTCTACACCAAGCTCGTCGCAAGCCCCGAATACATCAAAGCGCACGGCGCCCCGGAAACCCCGGACGAACTGCACGCCCATCAGGCGCTCATGCAAGGCACCGAAGCCTGGCAATTCATGGCGGCTGACAAGGTCATCACGGTTCGCCCGCAAGGACGCTTCAAGGCTGACAACGGCACGGCCCTCGCTGCAGCCGCGGCTGCCGGCCTCGGCGTCGCCTACCTGCCCGATTGTCTCACCCACGAACACATTGCCTCGGGTGCACTCGTGCCGATCATGACCAACCATCCACCGCCCCCGGCCGGTGCCTACCTCCTCCGCGCGCCGGGCCCGCATCCCGCGCGCAAGATACGCGTGCTCACGGATCTGCTGATCGAGTACTTCGGCGAATCTCCGCACCTCGCCGTGCAGCCGCTGTCACAGCCCGATGAAATGTCGGCGTCCAGCTGAGGAAAGTTCGGTCCTGAAGCCATGAAAGGAGAAGTGAGGTGCCGCAACGCCTGCAACAGTCAACGCGTCGGACTGCATTTATCGCAGACACCACAGCGCTGATCCTGTTTTTCACCATCACCGGCATCCTCAATGAACGTTTCATTGCCGGCATGACGTGGGATCAGGTTCTGCACGCGCGCCTGCTGGGCGCGGTGCTGATGATTCCGGTCGCGCGACCTTACGGTATCTGGCGCGATTGGGTGATGACGCGTGCCAGTCAGGGTCGGGTGTCGAGGTTGTTATGGGACAGCATCGCCCTGGTCAGTTTTCAGGTGCCGATCTATGCCGCGATCATTGGCTTCAGTGGTGCATCGGGCGAAGGTCTGGTGCGCGGCACACTGGGTGCGGCCGTGATGATGCTGGCTCTGGGGCGACCCTATGGGGCGTTTCTTAATCGGGTGCGGAAGCTGTTTGGTTTGCCGCCGGGTGGGGACAAGCCGATGTCGTTGAAGGGTTGACTCAGTATTATCGGCTAATAAAGCAGTCACAACCCTCCTGAATCCAGAGGTGAATTTGCTGGCCTAATGCCGCGCCAAAGTGTTAGGTTCGGGCCATCCTATCTTGCACTCAGCAGGAATGAAGCGGTTAGGTTGATTAACAACGCTGCTAGGGAGCAACTAACCAGATCACGAGAAAATCAGAGGCTTCAAATGTCGATGTTAGAAATGGATAGCGGACTTGCGCCAGATGAAGACTTGGCTCATATAGTTTTTTTATTGCGCAACATCAGCAGCAAAGATCTTAAAAAAAGAATCGAAAAATTTAATGATGACTATAAACATTTAGCGCCCGAAGAAATCTACGGCCGAATTAAAGATGTCATTATGATTTCAATTGGATCTACGAGGGCAGGTACATTCGCTGCCCAAGAGAAACAATACTTTCCCGGTGGTATTTTTTATCGCGCACGGATCTGGGACGCCGAATTTAAAGATCTTCCGAAGTCAGAGTTTTGGGCAGCCCCCGACAACTGCGTTAAATACCATGGTCGCGTCAATCGACCATCTCAAGGATTGCTCTATACTTCAGAAGGGCAAATACCTACAACCTTTGCAGAGATTAGAGTCAAACCGGAGTCCAAAGTGCTCTTGATGGCCTATCAAGCGAAAGAAATGCTGACTGTAGCTACGGTAGGCAATAAGTTCTATACCAACCTGCCGTCGGACACCAAGAAAAAACTTTCCATCATTCGGAAGTTCATCAACCAAAACCTGCTGGCTGCAGGAGAAGGTGCGTACCTGTTCAGCAGCGAGTTTACCAATTCAATATTAAATTTTAGTCCTGATGGTTGGGCATACCCATCTACGCTTTATCAAGGCGGTGAGAACGTATGCTTCCGTCCCGAGTCCCAACACAAGCTTGAGTTGCTCGAAATTTTTGCTTTCGACGGTAAAGAACGCGGATTAAAGATGCCGATAGGGTATTTCCTACTGCAAGAAGATGGCACATATAAATATAACGCAGACGTTGAGACAGCCGTTACACGACTCGCTAACTTTATGAAAAAGCATCGACGAGTTCATATGTCGAATGACCGTTCTACCGTGGAGCAAAAGACTTCCATAAACACAACAACTAGGTTAATCCCCTAACCCTCCCAACTTTATGAATTGTACACCCTATAAACATTTTTCGCCTGCAGGCGGCTAATCATTTAACTTAATGCAGTTTTATCTAAAAGCCAGCGTTAACGGGAGTGTAGTCTCCAGCGCGAAAGGATTTTTGGGGGTTCAGAGGACAGACCACATCTAGAAAACGTGGCCTGTCCCTTATTCTCTACAATTTAGACGTATTTCCAATGATCTTTCCAAACGCCCGCGGCACGTAAGTATGATACTTCCTGTTCCTTTTCCTCGAGTGTCAGTGGAGAATCAAACTGCATAAATGTAAAGTCTTGAGTCAGGGTGACTGAGTCCATTTGCTCGGATGCAATACCAATAACTTCGCTGATCCCGTTTAATCTAAGCCGAGTAGCTCTGCAATAGCATATCAACGACGCTCTTCGCACAGCGCGATACTCTTCATAGTCTTGCCCCTTCGTCCTTTTCACTGCCATCAATACATAAGCGCGATTAGGTCTATTGGGTACGCCCACCGTTTTGGTCAGTCTATCGCCCGGGTCAACTTTAGTAAGTATATCTTTATGAGCTTTGGCGAGAACCTGCCTGACGCTTCGTCTTTCTTCCGCCATCGCTCTCAATACAAGCTCGTGAATCTGGATATCATTCAGAGTTTCCGAATAACTGTTAAATATACCTGCGGTTTGACGGTGTATATGTGACGTTTGATGCTCGATGAGTTTATCCCAATCATAGCTGATCGCTTTATCTTTTTTCCACAATTTATATGTATTGCTTGTAGATATTTTTTTCCACACCCCTTCCTCGTACGTGATTAATTTTTCGTCAGAAGGAATCGGAGAAAACGTAAAACCTCGATAATCTTCCAGTGGGTGCATGAAGTAATCTGCAAACAAATCTTCTTCGCCGGGAATTATGAATTCCCGCCCTCCAGAAGTAATTAACTGTTCTTTTTTTGTTAAATACTCAATAAAATCAGGTGCAGTATCTAATTCATCCAAAAGAACATCGAGAGACAACTCATCTAAAACATGAACAAATCGTCGTTTTTTTATTGGCCAACCTACCATAAATGGGTGATTTTCGTGCTCTCGATCTTTGATGGTTGTGTTGATAATCAAGCTGCTGGAACTACCGTTACCCCAGTATTTTGCTGAAGCCTCCGCGGAACCTCGGGTCACTGCGACTAGATGTATTTTGCGCTTGCTAGCAGGTGGCAGGGGAATCGGCAAGGGATGCTTGCACTCTGCATCTAAATAAATCCTTTCAGGGTACCGTTCGATAAAGGACAACGCCCCTGCCAACTGTCTCGACGATTTATTAATGGCGCTTTTGTACCATCTGCGCCATGAGGTCTCGTGATTTCCATTTTCGGGATATTTACAGTGTTTATCTGAAAAGATAACAACGTCATTCCCAAATACAACGAGAAAGTCACAAAGTTCTTTGCCTCCTCCCTCATCCGTATAAGGGTTTGAATAGCTCCAAAAGCTTAAAAAGGCTCTTCGCGCCAATTTTGACAAGTAGCGCTCTGACTCAGTGGCACCCTCGGATGACATCCGTTGCCAACCATTGCTATTTATTTTTTCCATATATTATTGAGAGCCAAATTTGCATTTTGAGGGACAGTATCGATTTTAGGGTGAATCGCAAGCCATGCTAGCATTGTGACACCCATTGCACCCATATTGCGGCGCGCAGAGCTTTTCATAGGCACAAACCTTCAGGGCTTAACACGTCTAGACGATCGACTGGGCTGGAATTCAGATAGACGATGAATTGTAATTTACGACATCGGCCTGAAAACGCTTTCGAGGGAAGATCAGTTTTCCGTAAAAGAGCTGCAAAAGGGTCTAAAACAACCGCTCCCCACGGCAGGCTTTGGACCAATAACCGCCTTCCCCCTAACCCTCATCACAAATACCAGCGATACTCCCGCGCACTGATCTCCTGCATAAACGCCAAATGATCCTGGCGTTTATTCTCGCAATACACATCGACAAACTCCGCACCCAGCCCGTCGCGCAACTGCGGCTGATGCTGCATCGCACGCACGGCCTCGAACATCTCCTTGGGAAAATCAATCCCGCTGCTGCGGTCTTCATTGAGCGGCGCAATGGGCTCCTTGCCCGATTCCAGCCCGTGCTCCAGCCCCACCAGTATCGCCGCCAGCACCAAATACGGATTGGCATCCGCGCCCGCCAAGCGATATTCAACCCGCAAATTCTTCGCGTCCGACTCGGGAATCCGCAGACACGCATCACGATCCTCAAAACCCCAACTGGCTTTGGTCGCGGTGTTCACCGTGCCGCCCAATCGGCGCATCGAGTTCTGGTTCGGCGCGAAGATCGGCATGCTGTGCGGGAGCAATTCCAGGCACCCCGCGACTGCATGGCGTAGCGGCTGCTGCTCATTGGCCGCCAACAGATTATTGCCGGCTGCGTCGTACAAACTGACATGCACATGCATACCGCTGCCCGGATGCTGCAAGTACGGCTTGGCCATGAAACTGGCGCGATAACCATGCTTGAGCGCCACACCGCGCGTGCTGCGGCAGAACAACGCCGCCCAATCCGCCGCACGCAAACCGTCGTCGAGATGGCCGAAGTTGATTTCAAACTGTCCGGGGCCGAGTTCAGCGGTAATCACCGTGGCGTCGATGCCCTGCGCCCGCGTCGCTTCGACCATTTCATCCAGCACCGGCGCGAAGCGTGAAAGCCGCTCGATGTGCAGGTTCGGTTGATCATCGGCGTCGTCAGTCAGGTCGTCGCGGGGGAATTGCGGCAGACCGTCGCGCAGCTTTTTATCGAACAGGTAGAACTCCAGCTCAAAGGCCACCACCGGGTGAATGCCTTTGCGCGCCAGGCGCTTAAGCACCTGTGCGAGCACTTCACGGGGTTCGAATTCGATCGGCTTTTCAGTGCCGTCGGAAGTGATCAGCATCTGCCCCAGCGGCTGCGCTTCCCATGTCACCGGTTTCAGTGTGCCCGGCACCAGACGGCGCACGGCATCCGGGTCGCCGTCGTTGAAGCAGTAATCGCCGATCGGGAACAAGCCACCCTGCACGCCCAGCAATACGCAGTTCTGCGGCAGCTTCAGTACGCTGCCGGCGGCGACTTTTTCGAGCATGTCGATTGGATAACGCTTGCCATAGAAGTGCCCGGGAATGTCCAGGCAAATCAGGTCGACATAACGCACCTCGGGGTAGCGTTGGCGAAACGCCCGTACTTCGGCGAGCAGGTCAGCGCAGACAGCGTCCATCGTGTTCATCCTTTATGGTTATCAGGTGTAGACCCAGAGCACGCGGGTCAGCTGCTCGGTGAGGTTGCCGTAGCGGCAGCGGGTATGGCTGTCGAACTGAAAGCTGTCGCCGGCCTTCAACGTAGCCGGCTCTTCATCGTCGCCCAGCCACAACGTCAGCTCGCCTTCAAGGACGTAACCGCCCTGCTCCGAGCTGTCGGTCAGATGGCGATCACCGCTGCTCGCGCCGGCTTCCAGATGGCTTTCGAGCATGGAGAACGAAGCGCGCATCTGCGGCGACACCAGGATGTCAGTGATGCCGTTGGCGTAATACAGCGTGCGACGCTCGTCCGGGCGCGTCACCCACGGCAATTCCTTGGGCTTGGGCAGGCTGTAGAAATACGTGGTCGGCACGCCGAAGGTTTCGCTGATCGCAGTCAGGTCCGCCACGGTAGGCCGCGACAAACCGCGCTCGACCTGCGACAGGAAGCCGACCGAACGGCCGATCTTGTCGGCCAGTTCCTTGAGGGTCCATTTCTTGTGCTTGCGCAGGTCGTGGATGAGGATCGCCAGCGCGGCGATTTCTTCTTGCTTGTTCATGGTCAAAGTCTCATCAAATGCTGTCGCGCAGTCGATACCAGGCCTTGCCGATGGCTTCCAGCGGTGCCGCGAAATGTTTGCCACCGGGAAAACGGCCATTGCTCAGGCCCTGGTACAACGCCAATTCATCGCTATCGCCGAGGATCGCATTGGACACCGCACGTGCGGCAGCCAATGTCGGCAGGACGCCGTGCCCCGAGTAGCCTTGCAGCCAATAACGGTTACCCTCGCCGCCCACGTCCGGCGTGCGGTTGATCGTCAGGTCGATATGCCCGCCCCAGGCAAACTCGATGCCGACACCCTGGAGCTGCGGGAATACTCGCTCAAGAAATGGCCGCGTTGCCGCCGCGATGTCCTTGGGCATACCGCCCAGGTAAGTGCAGCCGCCGCCGAACAACAAGCGGTTGTCCGGTGTGCGGCGGAAGTAATCGAGGACGAACTGGTTGTCGGTCACGCAAACGTTGCGCGGCAACAGCGCGCTGGCCTGCTCAGCGGTGAGCGGTGCGGTGGCGACCTGATAAGTGCCCACCGGCAGAATGCAACTGGACAGTTGCGGGTCGAGTTCATCGAGGTAGGCATTGCAGGCCAACACCAGCACATCGGCGCGCACCAAACCGCGCTCGGTGTTGACCCGAAAGCCGTCGCCCTGCTCCTGATAACTCAGCGCCTTGCTTTGTTCATGAATACGCCCGCCGGCCCGCTCGATGGCGGCCGCCAGGCCCAAGGCCAGTTTCAGAGGATTGAGGTGTGCGCCCTCAGGATCGTAAAGCCCGGCCTGATAGCGATCGGTGGCCACCCATTCCGGCAATTGTTCACGAGGGATGAACTGCAACCCATCATGGCCCCACTTATGGCTGGCCTCATGTTGCCATTCGCTGAGCAAGCTGACCCGGCGTGGCATCACCGATGTCCACAAATGCCCGGGCCGATAGTCGCAATCGAAACCATGGCGGCCGGGCAATTCGCGCAATTCGTCGGCAGCCCAGCGCATGCCATCCCAAAGCCGTCTGGCCCGCTCATAACCGAGCGCGGCTTCCAGCGGCGGCATATCGCACGACCAGCCAAGAATCGCCTGCCCGCCGTTACGCCCCGAGGCCGCCCACGCCACGCGGCTGGCCTCCAGCACGATCACGCGTTTACCCGCCAAGGCCAGACGCAGCGCCGTGTGCAGACCACTGAAACCGGCGCCGATGATCACCACGTCGGCGTCATGTTCGCCTTCCAGCACCACTCGATCACGCAGAATATCGGCGCAGCTGTGGGCGTAATAGCTGTCGACGTGCTGGCTGGATTGCTGAAACATTCACGAGCCCATGAAATTTGTTTCTTGTAATTTCATGAAAATCTACAGAAGAAATTTCACACAGGCAACTCGACCTTCGCGATCAACCCTCCGCTCTTGCGATTGCTCAGCGTCAATTCACCGCCCTGCTCACGGACGATGGCTCGCGCTGCGGAAAGACCCAGACCCACACCGCCGGTGTCACGATTGCGTGAAGTCTCCAGCCGAAAGAACGGATCGAACACCTGCTCCAACGCCACCTCGGGAATGCCGGGGCCTTCGTCGCTGACCTCGATGCGAATCGAATACTCGTCACGCTTCAATGCAATGCCCGGGTGCTGCGCATACTTCAACGCATTCTCCAGCAGATTGACGACCACCCGTTTGATCCCCAGTGGCCGGCCTTCATACACCAAATGCGCCGGGCCGCCGAAGTCGACATTGATCTGCTGATCACGGTAATCGTCGACGATGGTTTGCAGCAGCTCCGACAGATCAAATGCTGTGGTTTGCTCGCGGTGGGTGTCTTCGCGGAAGAACGCGAGCGCGGCGTTGATCATCGACTGCATCTCCTCGACGTCGCGAATCAGTTTGCCCTGATGATCGACGTCTTCCATGAACTCACTGCGCAAACGCATGCGTGTCAGCGGCGCACGTAAATCGTGGGAGATCGACGCCAGCATGTGCGTACGCTCGGCAATGAAATGCTGGATCTGCGCCTGCATGGTGTTGAAAGCGATGATCGCTTGACGGATTTCGTCGGGGCCTTCGAGCTTGATCGGCGGTGCGCGCAGATCGGTGCCAAATCGTCTGGCGGCACGCGTGAAGCGCTGCAACGGATTGGCCAGTTGCCGGGTGGCGACCCAGGCGACGAGCAATGTGGCAATCAGTCCCAACGCGATGACGATCACGATACGCACGCCAAACTCCAGACCCCAACTGCGCTCCGGCGGGATAAATGACAACCAACTGCCATCGACCAATTGCACGACGGCGGCGTAATGCGCCTGGGCACTGCCTTTCGGCCAGTCGCCCGGGCTGAACACCTCGATTTTTCGATCATTGCCCAGCAGTTGCTGCAGCACCGGCACCCTGCTCGCTGGCAGGCGAAGGCCGTCATTGGGCAGATCGAAGTCGGCGCGCTGTGCTTTCCACGCCACTTGCAGCATGGCGCTGCTCGCCGCTGCGGCCAGTTGCGGGCGCAGGTTGGCCGGGGCGGCTTCGATCACCCGCGAGGTCGCGGCAATCTGCTCGAGCAGGCCGGTGCGTTCAATCGGCGGCCGTGCCCAGATCCCGGCGACTTGCACGAACAGGGCATTCAACGCCAGCGACGCGACCATCGCCGCAATGATCGTCAGGGCGATGCGCCGGCGCAGGGTGTCGCCACGCCACAGTCGGCGAATCACGAGCGGCTGACCTTGGCGGTGAACAGATATCCGCCGTTGCGCACGGTACGGATCAGGTCCGGGCGCTTGCTGTCCGGCTCGATCTTGCGCCGCAGGCGACTGACTTGCACATCGATGCTGCGGTCGAAAGCGTCATGGCCATGGCCGTGAGTCAGGTCGATCAACTGTTCGCGGGTCAGAATGCGTTGCGGATGATCGAGGAACACCACGAGTAAATCGAACTCGCCGCCGGATAACGGAATCATCACGTTTTCCGGCGAGCGCAATTCGCGGCAGGTGATGTCCAGATGCCAACCGGCGAAGCCGATCACCGGGCGCGAAGGCTCGACCGGATGCCGCTGTTCACTGGCACGACGCTGCAAGGCGCGCACCCGCGCGAGCAGTTCCTGCGGGGCGAACGGTTTGGTCAGATAGTCGTCCGCGCCCAGTTCCAGCCCGACAATGCGATCACTCAGTTCGGCCATGGCAGTGAGCATGATGATCGGTATGCCCAGTTGCGTATGCACCTTCTGGCACAGGCTCAAACCGCTTTCGCCGGGCATCATCAGATCAAGAATGATTGTGTCCGGACGGTTCTGCGCGATCGCCGCCCACATGGCCTCGCCGTGCGGCGCCACGTCGACTTCATAGGCGTGCTGCACGAAGAACTTCTTCAGCAGCGCGAGAATTTCCACGTCGTCGTCGACGAACAGCAGTCTGCTCACAGTTACAGATCCATGCGGCGAAAAACGCCAATCTAAAGCCATTTCGCCGCCCGGGTCATTTATTTCAATCGAGCAACATTTCTACGCGCCAGACATCAAGCGGACATTCTCTGGCAAAACCGCGCGGGCATTCTGCGGCCATTCCAATCCAGGGGGTTCGCATGAAGCTATTGAACGACAACCATTGCGCCGAGGGGCACAACAGCAATCGTCCCTTGATCCTCAGCCAGCGCACTGCCGCGCTCGGCCCTGATACGCCGATTGTGTTTCAGGAGTCGTGCCTGAGCGTTTCCAGCGATCAGAGCCGCATCGTCCTGCGCCGCTACTTCGAGCAGTTCAGCCCGACCAATGCGCACTGGGTCGAATACGTCCACAGCATCGCTGCCGCCGACCTGATCCAATGGATCATGAGCCACGGCCAGTTGCACATCGAATGCTCGGACAGCATCGCCACGCAACCTCACAAGGAAACCCGTTAATGACCCGCACGCATTCGCTGTCGCTGGCCCTCGCCACCACCCTGAGCCTGTCGGCCTGCAGCAGTAACAAGGTCGAGCACAGCGGCTTTCTGCATGACTACAGCGTCTTGGCCGAGCGCCAGTCGCCGTCCGGTCAGCCGGTGCTGGCGTGGGTCAGCCCGGCACTCGCCCGGGGCCGATATACCCAGGTTTACCTGGCACCAAGCCAGTTTTACCCAAGTGCCGAGCCGACGTCGCGGATTCCGCTGAGCACGCTGTCCGGGGTCACTGACTACTACGATGCGGCGCTGCGGCTGGAAATGGGCAAGGTGATGCATCTGGTCAACCAACCGGGGCCGAACACGTTGGTGGTGCGCCCCGCCATCACCCAAGTGGCGACCAGCACTCAGGGTTTGCGCTTTTATGAGTGGCTGCCCGTCACCCTCGTCGCTGCCGGTGTGAGCACGGCGACCGGCATCCGCGATCAGGACAGTCAGGTCGCCACCGAGGTTTCGTTCGAGGACGGTTCGACCGGCGAAGTGATTGCCGAAGTTATACGCAAAGGCACCGGCGTGCCCTTGGAGAACGACAAGCAGGTGTTGACCGCCGACGACATCAAAGTGGTGCTGGATGGCTGGGCTAGCGACCTGCGGCAATCGTATACGGCCATCCGCCGGTAAACACATATCCCCTGTAGCTGCCGAAGGCTGCGATCTTGTTGGGACGCGGAGCGTCCCCGGCTGCATTCCCACGCAGAGCGTGGGAACGATCAATCGCAGCCTTCGGCAACTCCTACACAGGTGTGCCAGGAAAAAAAGCGCCGGGCAGTGAATTATTTCGTGTCCTCATGTATCTGAGCCAAAGAGTACGCGCCATCAAAAAGATGGCATCTACGCGGCACGATGGATCAGCAAAGAGAAGACCCGGATGAAATCACGCAAGAAAACCGTCAAGCCGATCGGCCTGAACGACATCACCATTGTCGACGACGCCAAGATGCGCAAAGCGATTACCGCTGCCGCCCTGGGCAATGCCATGGAATGGTTCGACTTTGGTGTCTACGGCTTCGTCGCCTATGTACTCGGCAAAGTGTTCTTCCCCGGTGCCGACCCCGGCACACAGATGATCGCCGCGCTGGCGACGTTCTCGGTGCCCTTCCTGATTCGGCCGCTGGGCGGCTTGTTCTTCGGCGCCTTGGGCGACAAGTACGGGCGACAGAAAGTCCTCGCCGCGACCATCGTGATCATGTCGCTCAGCACCTTTGCCATCGGCCTGATTCCGTCCTATGCCTCGATTGGCATCTGGGCGCCGATCCTGCTGTTGCTGGCGAAAATGGCCCAAGGCTTCTCGGTGGGCGGTGAATACACCGGAGCGTCGATCTTCGTCGCCGAATACGCGCCGGACCGCAAGCGTGGCTTCCTCGGCAGTTGGCTGGATTTCGGCTCGATTGCCGGCTTCGTTCTCGGTGCCGGTGTGGTGGTGTTGATCTCCACCACGCTGGGCGAAGCCAAGTTCGAAGAATGGGGCTGGCGTCTGCCGTTCTTCCTCGCCTTGCCGCTGGGCATGATCGGCCTCTATTTGCGTCACGCCCTGGAAGAAACCCCGGCGTTCCAGCAACACGTCGAAAAGCTTGAGCAAGGCGATCGTGAAGGCCTCGCCGGTGGCCCGAAAGTCTCGTTCAAAGAGGTCGCGACCAAACACTGGCGCAGCCTGATGACCTGCATTGGCGTGGTGGCGGTGACCAACGTCACCTACTACATGCTGCTTACCTATATGCCGAGTTACCTCTCGCACAATCTGCACTACAGCGAAAACCGTGGTGTGCTGATCATCATCGCGATCATGGTCGGCATGCTCTTCGTACAACCGGCGATTGGCTTCATCAGCGACAAGATCGGCCGCAAGCCTTTCATCGTGGTTGGCAGCATCGGTTTGTTCATTCTGGCGATCCCGGCGTTCATGCTGATCAACAGCGGCAAGATCGGTTTGATCTTCGCCGGTCTGCTGATGCTGGCCGTGCTGCTGAACTTCTTTATCGGCGTCATGGCCTCGACCCTGCCGGCGATGTTTCCCACGCACATTCGCTACAGCGCGCTGGCGGCTGCTTTCAACGTCTCGGTATTGATTGCCGGCCTGACTCCGACCGTGGTCGCGTGGCTGGTCGAGAGCACCAATAATCTGTACATGCCGGCGTATTACCTGATGGTCATCGCCGTGATCGGTCTGGCCACCGGGGTGACCATGAAGGAAACCGCGAACAAGCCGTTGCGCGGTGCCGCGCCGGCAGCCTCGGACCTCGAGGAAGCCAAGGAACTGCTGCAAGAGCACCACGACAACATCGAGCAGAAGATCGAAGACATCGACGCCGAAATCGCCGCGCTGGAAGCCAAGCGCAAGGAACTGGTGCAGCAGCATCCGCGAATTAACTGAGTCGCTTTATTCACTCATCCAAATCGCCCGGTCAGCCAAATCGGCTGACCGCGGCATCGATGAACTGGCGCACTTTCGCGGTCTTCTGCCGATGCGCCGTGTACAGCAGATGCATCGCTCTGCTCGGCGCCTCAAACCCCTCCAACAACCTCACCAACTCGCCTCTGCGCAATGCCGGTTCAAGAAAGTCGGCAGGCCCCAGCACAATCCCGAAACCATCCACCGCCGCTGACAACAACGCCTTGCTCTCGTTGACGTGCAAGCGACTGCTCACCGGCACGCGCTCGACCTGCGCACCGTTGAAAAACGACCACTCGTGATCGGCAGGCCGTGACCAATAGGCATAACCCAGGCACTCATGTTGTTGCAGATCGGTGGGCACTTGCGGTGTGCCGTGTTCCGCCAGATAGCGTGGCGCCGCGCAGACAATCAAGCGATACGCGGCCAAGGGCCTGGCGGTGAGGCTAGCCGTGGCCAACGGGCCGATCCGGAAAGCCACCTCAAACCCCTCCTCCACCAGATCCACCGCACGGTCGGTCAGGTGCAGATCAATTTCCACTTCAGGGAATTCGCGCAAGAACGCGGTCATGAACGGCATCAAGCTGTACGAACCGAAGGTTACCGGCGCGCTGATCCTGAGCTTGCCGCGCGGCGTGTCATTCATGATCTGCGCCAGCGAATCAGCGGCCTCTGCCTCAGTGACGATGTGCTTGCAGCGCTCGTAGTAGGCCTGGCCCAGTTCGGTCAGGCTCTGCCGGCGCGTGGTGCGATTGAGCAACCGCGCACCCAGCCGCTGTTCAAGGGCGGCCACGTGTTTGGCGACCATTTGCGCCGACATGTCGAGGCGTTGCGCAGCGCTGGCGTACGAGCCCGCTTCAGCCGCCATCACGAAAGCCGCCATGCTGGTCAGCCGATCCATTCGAAACTCCTGTTAGCGAAAGTAAGTAACAGAGTGCAATTTATCTGCATCTGGGCAGGAATCATCATAGTGGCTCCCCACCTGACAGAGGAACACACCATGCGCATTGGAATCGTTGGAGCCGGATTCATCGGGCGCGCCGTCGCGCAAATCGTCCTCGCCGCCGGGCACGAAGTAATGCTCAGTAACTCACGCGGCCCGAAGACCATGAGCAGCGTGCTCGCCGGCATCACCGGCTGCCAGATCGGCACGGCCGAACAGGCCACACAGTTTGCCGACGTGGTGTTGCTGGCCATCCCCTACGAACACATCCCGAGCCTGCCGCCAGCCTGGTTCGAAGGGAAAACCGTGCTCGACGCCAACAACTATTACCCTGATCGCGACGGCCACATCGCCGTACTCGACACGTTCCAGAGCACCACCAGCCGCTTGCTCGCAGAGCATTTGCGCGGAGCCACGGTGGTCAAGGTGTTCAATGCCATTCTCGCAGCGGACTTGCTCACCGATGCCCGCCCGCATGATTCCAGCGAGCGGCGCGCCCTGCCCGTCGCCGCAGATGACGCTGACGCCAAGGCATTGGTCGTGGGTTTGCTGGACGAACTCGGCTTCGATGCGGTCGACGCCGGAGGCCTCGATGAGAGCTGGCGATTCGAGCGGGCGAAACCGGCTTACTGCGCGCCGCTGGACAAGTCCGGGCTGGAGAAAGCGCTGGCTGCTGCCGAGCGCGAGGTCGAGTTACCTTTGGGCAGTTGGCGGCGCTGAAGCCTTCCGGCAGCTGGACGGAGATCAGCTAGCCTTGAATCCGATCGCACGTCATTCAAGGAGCCGTCATGTTCAAGTTCATCAAGACCACCGTGGTCGGCGGTCTGCTGTTCATTCTGCCGTTGGTGTTGATCGTCGTGCTGATCGAAAAAGCCATCCACCTGCTGCGCGGGCCGGTAGAAAAGTTATTGCCGATGTTCAAAGGCTATGACGTCGCGGGCGTGACGCTGGTGAGTGTGGCGACGTTGTTGGGGTTGATCGTGCTGTGTTTTCTCGCCGGGCTGCTCGCGCGCACTTCGGCGGCAGCGCGGGCCATGGAAGCCACGGAAAACAAGCTGCTGAGCAACCTGCCCGGTTACCAGTTGTTCAAGGACACCACGGCGCGGTTTGCCGGGCTGGAAAACGAGGACGGTTCCAAGGTCGGCCTGATTGCCGAGGGCGAAGGCTTTCGCCTGTGCCTGATCGTCGAAAGCGTGGATGACTGGCTGACGATTTTCATGCCGGACGGTGGCCCGGCGGGCAGCACTGCCGGTGAAGTGCGACTGGTGCCGGCCGCACAGGTCATCGTTACTGAGCTGCCGTGGCGGACCCTGGCCACCGGGTTACGCCGAGGCGGCCGTGGCATGTTGGCGCAGATGCAAGCGTGGGTGCCGAAAGCCTGATCAAGGTGCATTGACCACCACATACGTCACATCACTGCCCTGATACTGCGGCTGGTACCAGGTCGAGCCGCATTGCATGTAGGCGACGTTGTACTGAATCACCTGCACACAACTGCTGGGCATTTGCGCCGGGGTAAAGATCGCCCCTACCACCGCTGCAGTGGCCGCGACGGTTGCCGTTACCGCCACTGCGGCCGCCACCGGATGGTAGTGATCGTCGTAGCCATAACGGCCATGGCCGTCGACATCAATATCGACATCGCGGCTGTTGTCGATGTTGACGTTTCGGTTGCCGTTGTTGACGTTCGTGCGGTTACCAACGTTGTTGCCGGCATTGACCCGGTTACCCGAATTGACCCGATTGCCCGAATTGACCCGATTACCGGCACTGACATTGTTGGTGCGCTGCGGCGCATTGATCCGCTGCGCCCGTTGCGCGTTCGGTGCTGGCGCGCGATTGACGTTGGCGCGCGCATGGCCCTGGGCGCGTTGCCCCCGGGCATCGGCTTCGGCGACATAACCGGCGGTCAGCAGCGTGGCGGCGGCCAGCGACAACAACAGACTCCACGTCATCGACTTGTTCATGTCACTGCCCTCCCTGATCGCTGGCCTGTTTAAACGCAATCGCCACATCGCCTTTGCCCGGTTTGAAGGTGAACTGCGTGTCCGGAATGGTCGGCTTGAGGTTCCACTGATACACCGCGCTGTACTCGGGGAAGCTCTTATCGTCGGTGGTGGTGATCACCAGCTTGCACGGCAAGGGTTTGTCGGAGCGGGTCAGCCACAATTGCCAGTCGATGCCCTCCTGGCGAAACGCCAAATGGTCGCAGAGCTGACCCTTGATGACCGACGGGCCCACGTACAACGCGGCTTTCAAGGCATCGATCTGCGACTGATCACTGCCGAACAGAAACAGATCCTCCATCGGCACCTGCACACCGTAGAAGTTTTCGACCTTGTGCAGGGTTTCCGCCACTGTGGCCGGGGCGTCGACGGTGGTGTAGTACTTCAGGTATGGCGAATACTGGGTGAGTTTTTTGCCGTTATAGAAAAACTCGCGGGTGCGCACATCGCCTTCGCTTTTCGCATACAGGCGATCATGGCCGACCACTTTCAGGGTGTTGGCGGACTCGGTCTTGATCTTCTGCCCGGATTCCAGAACCGTGTCGCGCGAGACTTGGGCGTCGACCTGGAATTTCGGCAGGCTGCGCAGGTAATCACCCATATCGATGAGCTTGTCGACCACTTGCGGGTTGATCAACGGCGCATCATCGGTGGCCGCGTGAGGGGGCGTCGCCGGCGGGTCTTCGGCGCGGACTCCCGGCGCGAGAACCAGTGTGAACATCAGGCAGACAATACTGGCTGGGGCTTTCATCGGTTCCGCTCCTGTCCCTGCGTGGGCGTTGCGCCCGAGGGGCGACTGACTGACCAGCCTAGACGTCCGCTAAGGTGTACGCCAATGCGTCAGCGAGAGGGATGAGTGTCACGGCAGACTTTCTTTGCGCTGGCTCTCCAGAAGCTCGGTGATATCGGCCGGTTGATACACCCAGCCGATGAACAATTCATAGCCAACCGCCAGAATCACCGGCCCGGTGAACAAACCAATAATGCCGCTGGTGACCATGCCCCCGAGCGCGCCGATCAGTACTACTGGCATCGGCACCGCGACGCCGCGTCCCAGCAGCATCGGTTTGAGCACGTTGTCGGCAAGCCCGGCAATCGCCATCCACACCGCAAAGATAATCGTGCTGGCGCTGACCCCGTCCACGGCGAAGACATAAATCACGATGGGCAGCGTGATCAGCAACACCGGCAATTGGGTGATGCCCAGCAGCAACACCATCAAGGCAAGAATGCCGGCCGCCGGTACGCCCATGACCACCAGTGCCACGCCAACCAGCAGCATCTGAATAAAGGCGATACCAACCACGCCCTGCGCCACGGCGCGGATGGTTGCCGTACACAGTTCGGCGATCTGCGGGCCGCGCACCGGCCCGGAAATGCGTGTGGTGACAGCCACCGCTGTGCGGTGGCCGCGCTCGCCTTGGTGCATGATCAACCCGGCAACGATCAAGGCAATCACAAACACCACGATGCCTGCGCCGACGCCGGCGGCTTGATGCAACACCACTTTGCTCCAGTCCTTGAGGTGTGGCGCCAGCTCCTGAAACACCCAGCTCAGATCCTGTGACGCATGCATCCAGATGCCGTAAAGCGGCGCGCCAATCAACGGCCAGCCTTCAACACTGGCCGGTGGCGGCGGTATCTCGAACTGCCCCGCTTCGAACGTGTGCATGCTGCCCTTGATCGAATCGGCGATCGAAGCGCCCAGCAGGCTCAACGGCAGCATCAGAATCACCAGGCCCAGCAGCACCAGAATGATTGCCGCCCAACCGTAGCGATTACCGAGTTTCGTGCCCAGAGCCTGATTCAACGGATACAGCGTGACGGCCAGGATCAGCGCCCACAGCATGACATTGAGAAACGGATGGAAAATGTCGTAGCAGAACAGCACCAGAACGGTGATCAGACCCGCGCGAATGAGCACGTCGAGCAATGCTCTGGAACTCTGAAACGTTATCAGCGGTTTGTCTTCCATGTCGGCTCTCCTGATTGGGCCAGCGTTGAACCGCTGTGAGCCTAGTCCACTTCCAGCTCATCGTCTTTTAGCCTTAGCGCTCCAGCATGCCGTGACACAACAGATTCAAAACCCCGCGCATGTGCAAGGCGTGCGCGGCCCGATCCGGGACTTCCTGCGTGGCGAGGCGAATGAACGCCATGTTTGCGTATTGGTTGAACAGCGTCGCCACCACATCGAGATCGATCGATTCGCGCACTTTTCCCGCTTGCTGGAAATGCAAAAGCAGCGCTTTGGTCTCTTCGATCACGGCGGCATTCCACGGGCTCATCGCCTCAGCCAACTCACCGGTCAGCAGGAACGGCGCCAATTCTCGCCACAACGAAGCCGGCATCGCTTGTAGCTGGTAATCGGTCATCAGCCCTTCGAACTCGCACAGCGCTTCCAGCGGATCACTGGCATCGTCGAGATTCGCCCGCGCCTCGCGCATGGCTTGCTCGTCTGGTTGCTTGAGCAAGGCCAGCAGAATCTCCTGCTTGCCGCCGAAATAGTTGACCACGGTGGGGGCGGAAACCCCCGCCTGCACGGCGATCTGGTCCAGCGTGGTAGCCGCAAAACCGTTGCGTTTGAACAACTCGAGCGCCGCCTCGGCAATCACCTGCCGGCGCTGTTCCTTCTGCCGTTCTCTGAGTCCGCTCATGTTGCCTCTGTTGATCCTTGCCAATGGCCGTCAGCCTACGGTTATCTTTTTTCACCGACAAATATTTTCTTTACAAAAATATTTTTAGATGACAAAACTTTCTCCGTGCAGCGCTGCAACCAGCTCACTCACTTGCCCTTTGCTCTGGAGATCCGCCATGTCCGCCGAACTCGATTCGACCCGCAGTACCCGCGATTACCAAGCCTCTGACGCCGCTCACCACATCCACGCGTTCGTTGATCAGAAGGCCCTCAACGAGGAAGGTCCGCGGGTGATGGTCAGCGGTAATCGCTTGGCATTGTGGGACAACGACGGCAAGCGTTATCTGGATGGCATGTCCGGCCTGTGGTGCACCAACCTCGGCTACGGGCGCAAGGATCTCGCCGCCGCCGCGACCGCACAGCTGGAACAACTGCCTTACTACAACATGTTCTTCCACACCACTCACCCGGCAGTGATCGAGCTGTCCGAACTGCTCTTCAGCCTGTTGCCCAAGCACTACAGCCACGCGATCTACACCAACTCCGGCTCCGAAGCCAACGAAGTGCTGATCCGCACCGTGCGCAAGTTCTGGCAGGTGATGGGCAAGCCCGAGAAGAAAATCATGATCGGCCGCTGGAACGGCTACCACGGCTCGACCCTGGCCGCGACGGCGTTGGGCGGGATGAAATTCATGCACGAGATGGGCGGGACCATTCCCGATGTCGCGCACATTGATGAGCCGTACTGGTTCGCCCATGAAGGTAATCTCAGCCCGGAAGAATTCGGCTTGCAAGCGGCGCGGCAACTGGAAGACAAGATTCTTGAGCTAGGCGCCGACAAGGTCGCCGCGTTCGTCGCCGAACCGTTTCAGGGTGCGGGGGGGATGATCATTCCGCCGGCGACGTACTGGCCGGAAATCCAGCGTATCTGCCGTCAATACGATGTGTTGTTGTGTGCGGATGAGGTGATTGGCGGTTTTGGTCGCACCGGTGAATGGTTCGCCCATCAGGCATTTGGTTTTGAACCCGACACATTATCGATCGCCAAGGGCCTGACCTCGGGTTACATCCCTATGGGTGGCTTGATTCTGTCGCGGCGCATGGCTGAAGCATTGGTCGAGAAAGGTGGCGTATTTGCCCACGGCCTGACCTATTCCGGGCACCCGGTCGCGGCTGCCGTGGCGATTGCCAACCTCAAGGCCTTGCGCGATGAAGGCGTGGTCACCCGGGTGAAAACCGATACCGGGCCGTACCTGCAAAATTGCCTGCGCGAAGTGTTTGGCAATCACCCGCTGGTAGGTGAGATTCAGGGCGTCGGGCTGGTGGCGGCGTTGCAGTTTGCTGAGGACAAAGCGACGCGCAAGCGTTTTGCCAATGAAAACGATATCGCCTGGCGTTGCCGCACGATTGGCTTTGAGGAAGGCTTGATCATTCGCTCGACACTGGGGCGGATGATCATGGCCCCGGCGCTGGTGGCCACGCGCGCGGAGCTGGATGAGCTGGTCGACAAGACGCGGATTGCGGTGGATCGGACGGCGCGGGAGTACGGGGTGCTGTGATCGGCTGAAGTGATAGGTTGGCCGGGCTGACGCCTTCGCGAGCAAGCTCGCTCCCACATTTGGAATGCATTCCACTTGGCTCTTTGGCTGCAAATTTGAAATGCATTCCCTGTGGGAGCGAGCTTGCTCGCGAAGGGGCCGGCCGGAGAGAAAATCGGTGGCAGATTGATCCCGCCGATTACTCCGCACGCCGCTTGGTGTTAAATAGGCGCCAGTCTTAACCTTGTCGCTTATAGCTGTGCAACGAGAACCGATATGAACACCAACTCCAGGAAAAACACTCAAATTCAAACAGCGGTGAGCGCATGATCGAAGTCACCGAAGTTTCCATTGCCCAACTGCGCGCCGCGCTCGAGTCCGGCCAGACCACCGCAGTCGAACTGGTGCAGGCATATTTCGCACGTATCGATGCCTACGATGGCGCCGACACCCCAACGGCGCTGAACGCCGTGGTCGTGCGCAACCCTGAAGCGTTGAACGAAGCCCGGGCGTCCGATGCCCGTCGTGCCGAAGGCAAAACCCTCGGCCCGCTCGACGGCATCCCCTACACCGCCAAAGACAGCTATCTGGTCAAAGGCCTCACTGCAGCGTCCGGCAGCCCGGCCTTCGCCGATCTGGTCGCTTATCGCGACGCCTTCACCATTGAACGTCTGCGCGCGGCCGGGGCGATTTGCCTGGGCAAAACCAACATGCCGCCGATGGCCAATGGCGGCATGCAACGTGGCGTCTACGGTCGCGCCGAAAGTCCTTACAACGCCAATTACCTCACCGCGCCATTTGCCTCCGGTTCGTCGAACGGTGCCGGTACCGCCACAGCCGCGAGTTTTGCCGCGTTTGGTCTGGCTGAAGAAACCTGGTCGAGCGGGCGTGGCCCGGCGTCGAACAACGGCTTGTGCGCCTACACCCCGTCGCGCGGGGTGATCTCGGTACGCGGCAACTGGCCATTGACCCCGACCATGGACGTCGTCGTGCCTTATGCGCGGACCATGGCCGATCTGCTCGAAGTCCTCGACATCGTCGTCGCCGAAGACCCGGACACCCGTGGCGACCTCTGGCGTCTGCAACCGTGGGTGCCGATCCCGAGCGTCAACGAGGTGCGCCCCGCCGCTTACGCCGATCTGGCTGCCGACGCCAAAGCGCTGGCCGGCAAGCGTTTCGCCGTCCCGCGTATGTTCATCAATGCCGACCCTGAAGCCGGCACCAGCGAAGCCCCGGGCATCGGTGGCCCGACCGGCCAGCGCATCAACACCCGCGCCTCGGTGATCGACTTGTGGAAGCAAGCGCGCCAAGCCCTCGAAGCGGCCGGTGCCGAAGTCATCGAAACCGACTTTCCGCTGGTCTCCAACTGCGAAGGCGATCGCCCCGGCGCGCCAACCGTGTTCACTCGGGGGCTGGTCTCCAAAGAGTTCCTGCACCATGAGCTGTGGGACCTGACCGCATGGGCGTTCGACGACTTCCTGCAAGCCAACGGCGATCCGAAACTCAATCGTCTGGTCGACGTCGACGGGCCGAAAATCTTCCCGCACGACCCGGGCACCCTGCCCAACCGTGAAGGCGATCTGGCTGCCGGCATGGATGAGTACGTGCGCATGGCCGAGCGCGGCATCACCCCGTGGAATGAAATCGGCACCGTGCCTGACGGCCTGCGCGGCCTGGAGCAAACCCGACGCATCGACCTCGAAGACTGGATGGACACGCTGGGCCTCGATGCCGTGCTGTTCCCGACTGTTGCCGACGTCGGCCCGGCAGACGCGGACGTCAACCCGGCGTCGGCCGACATCGCCTGGAGCAACGGCATCTGGGTGGCCAACGGCAACCTGGCGATCCGTCACCTCGGCGTGCCGACCGTCACCGTGCCGATGGGCGTGATGGCCGACATCGGCATGCCGGTGGGCCTGACCTTCGCTGGCCGCGCTTACGACGACTCGAACCTGCTGCGTTTCGCCGCCGCGTTTGAATCGACCGGCAGCAAACGCCAGGTCCCGCCGCGCACGCCGCCATTGTCGTAACGCGATCAAAAGGTGTGTCAGGCAACAAAAATGTTGCCCGACACACCGCCATCGCTGACGCAGATTTTTGCTCCCGCCACAAAACCCTCATTCAGCCCAGAACCCTGTGGGAGCGAGCTTGCTCGCGAAAGCGGTTTATCAGCCGGCAAAAATGTTGACTGATGTACCGCCTTCGCGAGCAAGCTCGCTCCCACAGGTTTTGTGTAGCCCCGCAAATTCAGCACATCCGCTCAATCCCCTGCCCTACATTCCCGCGATCATCCCAGCCACCTTAATTGCCGCTGGCCACCGACCATGATCGACCGCGCCCCTTCGCGTCTCACCCTCCTCGCGCTGCTCTGCGGTCTGACCACCAGCGCCCACGCCAGCGGTTTCTTCGACGATGCCAAAAGCGAAATCCTCAGCCGCAACTTCTACCTGAGCAACGACTACCGCTCGCCCTCACCCTCCGGCAAAAACTACAAACAGGAGTGGGCTCAAGGTTTTATCGGCACTTTCTCATCTGGTTTCACCGCCGGAACGGTCGGTTTTGGCATCGATGCCCACGCCTTCGCCGGGCTCAAACTCGACGGCGGCAAAGGCCATTCCGGCACCGGTCTGCTGCCGGTCGACAGCGATGGCCGCAGCGAAAACGATTACTCCAGCGCAGGCGGCGCACTCAAGCTGAAAGCCTCGCGCACCACCCTCGCCTTCGGTGAAATGACCGTGGAAACCCCGGTATTCGACACCTCCGACAAACGCCTGCAACCGGAGTACGCCACCGGTTTTCTGCTCAACAGCGCCGAGTTCGACCACATCAATCTGGTGGCCGGGCATTTCACCGCGTTCAAGAATCAGGACAGCTCATCCGGCAAAGGCGATTTCTATGGCTACGGCGCCAATACCGAGGCCGGTGGGATCAGTTTTCTCGGCGCCGATCTGTTCACCGACAGCCCAGTGGGCGGCGCGCTGTATGCCTCCGACCTGAGCGACACCTGGCATCAGTACTACGGCAATCTGCACTTCAAACAGTCCGGCGTGCTACTCGACGCCAACCTCTACCACACCCGCGACACCGGCCGGGCGCTGGCTGGCGCCATCGACAACACCGCGTTCAGCCTCTCCGGCAAATACGCCTTCGGCCCGCACGCGGTGATGCTCGGCTGGCAAAAGATCAATGGCGACACACCGTTCGATTTCGTCGGCGGCGACTCGATCTACCTCGCCAACTCGATCAAATACGCCGATTTCAACGGCGCCAACGAACGCTCCTGGCAAGCGCGCTACGACCTCGACCTCGGCGCCTTCGGCATCCCCGGCCTGAAGTTCATGACCCGCTACGTCAGCGGTAGCCACATCGACGGCACCCACGCGCCCAAGGGTGGCGCGTACAACCCGTTCGATCCTGACAGCGGCAGTTATCAGCCACAGCAAGGCGATGGTGGCAAGCACTGGGAGCGCGATATCGATTTGAAATACGTCGTGCAATCGGGCGCGGCGAAGGATCTGTCGGTGCAGGTGTCGCATGTTTCACATCGAGCCAATGAAGCGCAGGCCGGCGATGACATTGACCGTATCTACGTGGTCATCCAGTACCCACTTGGTTTCTAACCCACTACCCCATCCCGATTTGAAACGCTATCCCCTGTAGGAGTGAGCCTGCTCGCGATAGCGTCTTTTCAGCAACATTCATGCTGACTGATACGCCGTTATCGCGAGCAGGCTCATTCCTAGAGGTTTCTGCGTCGATCATCAGGCTGTGTTTACACCGCCGAACCTGTGGGAGCGAGCCTGCTCGCGAAGGGGCCAGTGAAATCAGCGCAAATCGCCTTTTAAACTCTGGTGTTTAAAAGACACCTCCAGACACGCCTTCAAGGCTACAAATTCTTGCGCCATTGCCTACAGCTACGCCAGAATCCGCCGGCTTGTGCGCCTTGGGGGCGGGTTCTATTGTGGTGCGGTCGCTGATTATCAGTGATCGGGTTTAGCAGCCCGGGTTTTTCTCTAGACGCACAAAGTTCATTGCCGTTATGGCGGCTTTGCGTGGGGCACTTCGGTGCGCCGGGTTCTAGAGTCCTGGTCTGCTAACCCGCGTACAGCCGCCACCTCCTTCGTTAGCAGCGAACGGTGGCAGCTTCATTACTCTAGAGGCTTTACCGATGATCAAACCAACGCCCAACCCACCCGAAACCGAACTCGCGTCCCCCTACGAATCCCTCGATTCAAAAAAGCTCAACGACGCCGCCGAACGCGCCCTCGATCACTACCTCTGCCCACCCGGCTCCACCCCGCCGCCCCGTAAAACCCGCCGGATGTACGCCGTCACCGCAGACTTCAAAAACGAGGAACTGCTGGCCGATGCCAGCGAAACCCTCGCCTCAGCCAGAACCATCGCCCATGATTTCGCCCACCTCATACCCGCGTCGCAGCGACGGACGCTGTTGGGCATCGCGCAACTGATCATGCTGGGGGAGCTGGCGGTGAATCGGGTGATGGATAATCTGGAGTTGCCGCAGTAGCACGGTTCTGTACCAAGCCTTGAATAAGTCGGTGCAGCGACTGACGTCTTCGCGGGCAAGCCCGCTCCCACAGTGATCGGGATCGATCACAAACCTGTGTTCACCCCGGCGAACCTGTGGGAGCGAGCCTGCTCGCAAAGGCAATCTCACAGCCAACACAAACGGCTAAACGGGGCACGACGAAGCTTTCCCGCTTTTTAGTTCAAAAGATCGCAGCCTTCGGCAGCTCCATAGATCGGTGTAGGAGCTGCCGAAGGCTGCGATCTTTTGCTTTTGACGCTCGCGCCGATGACCACTCGTCGCCACCTGTCAGATCTGACAGGTGCGCAATTCTCAATTAAGCGCTCTGATAACCCCTGCCCGTTCCCAACACGCAGGAGCCTCATCCATGACCACCTCAACCCCGCCGGACAACACCGTCCTCGTCCTGTACCCGCCAAAGGTCAACGGCCAGACCACGCCCGTGGTAGGTGCACACATCGGCGTGCCCCTGGTGGCCTCTGATCTGGTCGCCGACGGTAAAGGTGCCGTTGTTATCGTCGATCCGCCGCTGTCGGGCACCATGGACCCCGGCGATGTCATGGAGCTTTGGCTTGAGGGTGAATCGGCGACACTGGATAGCGAGACCATTACAAATCCGAACGCGAAAACCCAGTTACGGACTAAGGGGCGCCTGCATCCGGACAAGGTCAACAAGATGTACTACACCGTCAGGCGTGGCAGCGACAACATCGGCACTTCCACACCATCGCTGGAAATTCTCTATAACCGCGTCCGCCCCGGCCTGAAGGATCGCTTTCCCCAAATCGACGGCCACTCCGAACTCGACCTGGACTTGTCCGACCTCATTAAACAAGGCGTCGGCAAAGACTTCGTCAGCGCGCCCGTCTGCTTCAGTTATCCCTACTGCCGCGCTTACGACACCATCAGCCTGAAGTGCAACGGCGAAATAGAGACCTTCCCGGTCAGCAAGGATCAGGCCCCCGAACCACCGAACCCGGGCACCGAAGTGCCAACGACCGTCTGCTTCACGGTGGAGCGTGAGTTTCTCGACAAAGCGAAACGCCAGAACAAGGTCCTCAACTTTTCCTACACCGTGACCGATCAACTGCGCAATGGAGCGGATCCCGATGCGGTATGGTCCGCTGCGGTGGCGGTGAATGAGGATCTGGATGGTTCGTTGTTGGACAAGCCGATCCTGCTGGAACGCAAAGAAGACTATCCCGGTGACGACGCGGAAACCATCGACCTGGAGAAACTGGCGGATGGGCCGCTGCTACTGGTCGTTCTGACGGACGATAAGCGTTTTGTCGTGGGCTACGACGTCATCGCGACCTATACCGCAACTAACACAGGGCAACCCGCCGCTGTGGTGGTGACCATTAGCAGCAAAGTCGAAGCAGATCGGTTCGGAGTGAAACAAACCCTGTTCCTTGAGGTACCCAATGACAAGGTTTTCGCTGGCAGTAGCGTCACGGCAACCTACGAACTGCGCAAGCCGGATGGCGATCTGGTGGGGAGTTCCAATACAGCTACCGCGACTGTGACCGACGCGCCTCCGATTAAGTTGTTACCACTGTTTCTGGTGGACGCCGTTGAGCCGATTGATGTGCTGGCCTATCCAAATGGGGTAAAGATCCGCATCGAGTATCGCGATGCACGGAAAGCAGATCGCGCACGTCAGGTAGAAGTCAATCCACCAGCAGGCTCGCCGCAGTTTCCGTTGGTGGAGTTCAACAGCGAAAAACAGGTGGATACCGTGTTGAGCACGCCGTTTATGGCGGCGCGACATGGAGAGAATATTGGATTTCGCTGGAATTTGAATCGCAATAACGCACAGGCCGGGAAATCGCCAGTGGCGACGTTCAGTATATTGAAGATTGCCGATGGAGATTCGCGGTTGCCAACACCATGTATTGCTGGTGAAACGAGTAATTCTCTGGATGTGACAAAGTTACTGAGTCGCGACCTACTACAATCCGTTAAATGGTTACATCAAACACACGGGCAAACGGTGTGGGGCGTGTATGAAGGGATTAGCGATAAAGGCGAAGCCATTACGTGCACCGAACCCAATGGGGAACCGATTAAGCTAATTGGCGATTTCGAATGGCCAATCCCCGTTAAATGGTTGAAAACCCTGCAACACGGCAGCGATCTTCGCGTCAAACTCATGATCAACTCTAATGGAACATCAGACCGTTCAGAAGCCGTGAGCACTCCGACACGCGTGTACAGGGTCCAGAGACTAATCCTCCAATTAACAGAAAGCTTTAACTCATTTCCTCCCTTCGTTAGTACTGAGGAGGGAGAGTTCATAACACCCAACATTACAATCACAACCAGGAAAACCTCGTCAGCCGCTATCGCTTGGGCAATTGAAACGACTGAAGGCGAGAACTACTTTCCAGCAAAAATAGACGGCAGGCACTTCGCGATAAACGCAGCAAAAACCGAGTTTAATTTTGGCAGAACGTGTTCGCGGGTCAGTTTTTGGTACACACACGTTGACTTTGGTAATCACAGAGTCGAAGTTCGCGATGACACCGGATTTTTATTGGACTCAAGAATCTTGCAACTCAATAGAGGAGTAAGAGCAGATCAACTCGTATTCAATCACGACAACATATATAGCATCATCGTCATCCCCGACTCCTCTGAAGCGCTGGTATTTGACAACTTTGAACTCACCACACAATAAGCCCCCCCGACTTTTCGCCTTTTAAACTGGAGTGTTTAAAAGAAATCTCAAGACACGCCTTTCAGGCTACAAATTCTTGCGCCATTGCCTACAGCTACGCCAGAATCCGCCGGCTTGTGCGCCTTGGGGGCGGGTTCTATTGTGGTGCCGTCGCTGACGAATCAGCGATCGGGTTTAGCAGCTCGGCAAATTTCAAGGCACGCGAGTATCGCCATTACGTTATGGCGGCTTTGCGTGGGGCACTTCGGTGCGCCGGGATCCTTGAGCCTGGTCTGCTAACCCGCGTACAGCCGCCACCCTATCCGTTTAGCAGCGATGGAATGACGGCTCCACATCTCAAGGAGCTTCACCATGATAAAACCAACACCCAACCCACCCGAAACCGACCTCGCTTCCCCCTACGAATCCCTCGATTCAAAAAAGCTCAACGACGCCGCCGAACGCGCGCTCGATCACTACCTCTGCCCACCCGGATCCACCCCGCCGCCCCGTAAAACCCGCCGAATGTACGCCGTTACCGCAGACTTCAAAAACGAGGAACTACTGGCTGATGCCAGCGAAACACTCGCCTCCGCCAGAACCATCGCCCATGATTTTGCCCATCTCGTACCCGCGTCGCAGCGCAGGACGCTGTTGGGGATCGCGCAACTGATCATGCTCGGCGAACTGGCGGTGAATCGGGTGATGGATAATCTGGAATTACCGCAGTAGCGGGGATACAGATCGTTCCCACGCTCTGCGTGGGAATGCCTCAACGGACGCTCCACGTTCGGCTCTGGATGGGACGCAGAGCGTCCCGGGCTGCATTCCCACGCGGAGCGTGGGAACGATCAATCAACACTGGATCGGGGAGGTCCGGAGGAAAAACTGGCGGAAGGCAGCCGGAGTCGAACCTGCCCGGGAACGGATGCCGTCCCCAACCGGGTTTGAAGCCCGGCCGCGCCACCGGGCGCGATTGCCTTCCTTGAACTCATTGTGCGCAGGCGTTAGCCAGCGCGTTGTCGGGGCGGATCTGGCGGGATTCGCCGATGCGTCGGGTCAGGCCGACGCGGTCGAAATATTCGAGGTACTGAATACAGCGTTTGCGTCCCAAGCCTAGCGCATCGCGGAAGGTTGTCACCTGGATCTGCGGATTTTCGCTGGCGAGTTTGAGCAGCACGTCGGCCATTTGACGCAGTTGTACGTCACTCAAGAACAGGTCGCGCACGACTTGATGCATCAAACCCAAACGCGCCAGTTTACGCAGCAACAAGCGCACGACGGCGTCGTCCTGCCCCAGGACGTTGGCCACATCACGCACCCACGGCGGGTCGAAACCGGCCTGTTCAAACAACGGCTGCAGCCCTAGCCAGAGACTTTCATCCTCGGCATTCAGGCGCACCTGATGATCCGGCAGGTGCAGCCACGGCCCACTTGCCTGGATCGAGCCGGCCGCGAGCAATTCATCCAGCAAACTGACAAACGTCGCACGCTCCAGCGCCAATCCACTGAAACGCCGCAAGCGATCGCGATCCGGCCCCATCTGGTCGGGTTCCAGTTCATGGAACTGCGTCAGTTGCTCCAACAGGGTGAACTTCAGCTGTGCCCAGCGCTGCACGTTGAACAGCACCGGGCCTTGACGGGTGTCGATGAGGCGGACGTTTTCCGCTAATGCCCAAGTCGAGCGCGGGCGATTGAATTGGCGTTCCAGGCGCTGCGGGTCGAGGCCACCGGCGCCGTAATTGAGCAGCACGGGCAAGACCTGTTCGAACTCATCGCCCGAGACCAAAGCGCGCAATTGCTCCAGACGTTCAGGGCTGCGGCGTTGCCGTGCCGGGGCGAACGGGTCGAGGACCTGGCCGCCGCCCAAGGTGCGTTGCGCGCTCTGGTCGCGCAGGATCAGTCGATCGCCCTTCACCGCGTGCACCGGCGCATTGATCAGCAGTTGCGCGAACATGCGTTCGCCGGGAATCAAGCGCGGACCTTCGAGCAAGGCCACCCGGGCGATAACATCCTGCGTGCCGAGGTGCACGTGCACCGGGTGAAAGTGTTCGAAGGTGCGTTCGCCGGGCAGCAGTTGAAAGTCGATGTCGACCCGTTGCGTCGGCGCGTGCAGCCACTCGCTCAGCAGCCACTGGCCGCGATGGATCTGCGCCAGTTCGAGGCGCTCGCCGGTCAGGTTCAACGCCACCCGTTGCCCGGCGAAGGCCTGTTCGGCGGGTTGGTTCTGCGCATGTAGGCCGCGCACTCGTACCGATTTGCCCGAAGGCCCGAGGCTGAGCTTGTCGCCGACAACCACCGCCCCCGACAATGCCGTGCCGGTCACGACAATCCCCGCACCGGCGACGCTGAACGCGCGGTCGATGGCCAGGCGAAAACCACCTTCGCAACTGCGCTCCAGTACTTCACGTTGCGTCTGCAATAACGTCTCGCGCAAATCATCAACGCCCTGCCCGGTCACGCTCGACACAAGCACGATCGGCGCTTCGGCAAACGGCCCGGTCTCAAGCAGATCCAGCACCTGCCGCTGAACCGCTTCCACCCTGCCCGCCTCGACGCGGTCGCATTTGGTGATCGCCACCACGGCGCGCGGGATGCCAAGCAATTCGACAATTGCCAGATGCTCGCGGGTCTGCGGCATCACGCCGTCATCGGCAGCGACCACCAGCAACACCAAGTCGATGCCTTGCGCGCCGGCGAGCATGTTGTGGGTGAATTTCTCGTGGCCGGGGACGTCGATAAACCCGGTCAGCCCCGCGCCCGGTTCCAGTTCGGCGTAGAGATAACCGAGGTCGATGGTCATGCCGCGTGCACGTTCCTGCGGGCGGCGGTCGCCGGTTTGTCCGGTCAGCGCTTGTAGCAGCGACGTCTTGCCGTGGTCGATGTGCCCTGCCGTGCCGACGATCACGACTCGACCTGCAACTGTGACAATTGCGCGAGCCACGCCGGTTCATCGTCGAGCTGACGCAGATCCAGCCACAGTGCATCGTCGTCAATCCGCCCAAGCACGGGGATCGGCAACGCGCGCAACGCCGCTTCCAGATTCAGCAAGCAACGCCCGCGCAAACGCTTGGAGACTTGCGGGCGCATACACAATGCCGCACTCGGCAAACGCGCCACCGGTTGGCTGCCGCTGCCGATCATGCCCAAGGCCTCGACTGCGCTAACCTGCCAAACCGACCCCAAGATTTCAGCCAGCAAGGGCTGCAAGCGTGAGGCCTGAACAAAGATATCTGCCTGCGGCCGGGTGAGCAGACGCAAGCTCGGCAGACGCTCAGCGAGGCGATCAGGATCGCGATACAACCCGAGCACCGCCTCCAGTGCCGCCAAGGTCAACTTGTCCACCCGCAACGCGCGTTTCAACGGATTCTTCTTGATCTTCGCGATCAGTTCTTTGCGCCCGACAATCAACCCGGCCTGCGGGCCGCCGAGCAATTTGTCGCCGCTGAAGGTGACGATGTCCGCGCCGTCCAGCAGCGCCTGCCGCACCGTTGGTTCGGCCGGCAAACCCCAGCGGGTCAGATCCAACAGGCTGCCGCTGCCCAGATCTTCCAGCAACGGCAAGCCATGCCGATGGGCCAACTCGGCCAATTCCGCAGTCGGCACCCGCGCGGTAAACCCTTCGATGCTGTAATTGCTCGCGTGCACACGCATGATCAAACCGCTACGAGGGTTGATCGCCGCTTCGTAGTCGCGAGCATGGGTGCGATTGGTCGTGCCGACCTCATGCAGGCGCACGCCGGCGCGGGCCATGATGTCGGGGATGCGGAAGGCGCCGCCGATTTCGATCAGCTCGCCACGGGAAATGATGCCCTCCTTGCGCGCGCCCAGACTGTTGAGCGTCAGCAGCACGGCGGCGGCATTATTGTTGACCACGGTGACGGCTTCGGCGCCGGTCAGTTCGCGGATCAGCCCTTCGATCAAGTCATCGCGATCACCGCGCTTGCCGCTGGCCAGATCGAACTCCAGATTGAGCGGATAACGTGCGGCCATTTGCACCGCTTCGATGGCTTCGTCGGGCAACAAGGCCCGGCCGAGGTTGGTGTGCAGCACCGTGCCGGTGAGGTTGAAGACCCGGCGCACGTGGCTGCGCTGTTGCTGGACCAGACGTTCACTGACGCGGCCAGCGAGCACTTCAGGGCTGATTTCGACGGCTGACAATTGCCCGTTCAACACACCGGGGCGCAGTTCATCGAGCAACTGGCGCAAACCCGCCAGCAGTGATTCACGCCCGTGACGCTCAAGCAAAGGCACACAGGCCGGATGACGTAACACACCATCAATGGAAGGTAACCGCAGGGACATCAGCCACTCCTGAAGACAGTTCACTGCGCAAGAGTGTAGACGTTGTAGTCATTCGTCTCCGGGGGCCAGTAATAGATTAGGCGCCAGGCGCTGATAACCGTCCTGGGCCAGACGCATGTCCAGTAACAAACTGCTGAGATCCGCCGACAACCCCTCCGCATCGGCATCGTTTTCCAGATAAACCAGTTTCAGATAACTGTTACAACCCGGACAGACCTCCGCCCTTATCGGCGCCTGATTGGCCGCATGGCGATCGTCCTCAAGGCTGAAATAATCCAGCCCCTTACTTGACTCGCAGTACACGCACTTGACCCGCACCACATGCCATTCGCAGGCACACAGCGAACACACCAGATAACGCAGACCGTTGTGCTTGCCGCGATGGCGGATCACCCCGGCCATGGCCGGTGAACCACAGGCCGGGCATTGGCTGAGGCTGTCGCCGGGTTTCAGTTGCAGATTCGCCGCGCTGAGCAGCCAGTGACTCCACGCCACTTGCAGCGCCGCGCCAAGAAACGGCACCAGTTGCGCCGGCACCAGCGAATACTGGCCACTGACCAACGCCACAGCCCACGCGCGCAATTGGCCGGGACTGGCGGCGCGCAAAGTGTCCACCGCGTCGACGACAGCAGGCTGTTCAACCGGCGCATAGCGCTGCAACAAAGCATCGAGATAAGCCTGCCAACCCTCTTCACGCACTAACGTGTCCGCCGCAAACGGCGGCAAACCATGCTGCTGACAAGCCTCGATCCGCTGCTGATCGAACGGCGCCGTCAGCGGCGGATCATCAAACACCTGCTGCTGCACCCGGCACAATCCGGCAATCAGTCGCAGGTATTCAGCCAGCGCATGCCCCTCGGCCAGTTGTTCCAGCCGATCAGCCCGCAGCGCAAACAGGTTCGAAGGCGGCAGATGCAGAAACGGCGGCGAACTGGCCGCCGCTTCGATTTCCCCAGGTTCAAGAATGGTTGGCAAACGTCAGCCCTTTTTGGTGATCGGTCGTTCCGGCACGTCCGGTTGGCGTTCATCGCGGGTGATGTCGCGATACCAGAGTTCATGGTGTTTCTTCGCCCAGGCGCGGCTGACCCAGCCGTGCATCATCGCGTCCACCGAACCCTTGATCCACAGCCCGGCGTAGATGTGAATGATGATGCTCAGCACCAGAATGAACCCGGCCAGCGCATGCAGGAGCATTGCCCAGCGGATCACGGTGATGCCGAAATACGCACTGAACCAGGCGCGCCAGATCACCAGTCCGGTGAACAGCAAACCCAGCATGCACAGGAGTAAAGTCCAGAACAGCAGCTTCTGCCCGGCGTTGTATTTGCCCACTGGGGGCACGCTTTCTTCGTCATTGATCAGCACCCGATCAATGCGCCGCAGCCATTTACCGTCGTTGCTGATGAAAAAATTCGCCCGCCAGAAATTCAACACCAGACCGAGGAACAACACGAACATGAGCACGCCCATGTACGGATGCAGAATCCGCGTCCACGGCCCGCCGCCAAACAGGTTGCTCAGCCAGAACAACGACGGATGAAACAACGCCAGCCCGGACAGCCCGGCCATGAAAAACAGGATCGCCACCAGCCAGTGATTGGTGCGCTGGTTGGCGGTGTAACGCAGGATCGTCTTGTTGCTCATGGCCGGTCCTCCCCGCGTGGATCGAAGGTGTGCACCGCCGGATCGACGACATGCACCGAGGTGTCGGGCGGCGTCGGATGTTCATCCTCTTCGACGCGATTCGGGCCGATGCGCACGTAATGGAAGAACCCGGCCAGCACCGCCGCGCCCATGGCCAGCAGGCCCAAGGGTTTGCTGATGCCTTTCCACAGGCCCACCAACGGACTGATTGCCGGATCTTGCGGTAAACCAGCATAGATTTTCGGCGTGTCGGCGTGGTGCAGCACGTACATCACGTGCGTGCCGCCAACGCCTGCCGGGTCATACAGACCGGCGTTTTCAAAGCCACGGCTTTTCAGGTCGACGATGCGCTCGGCGGCGTGTTCCTTCATGTCTTCCTTGGTGCCGAAGACGATGGCGCCAGTCGGGCAGGTTTTCACACAGGCCGGTTCCAGCCCTACCGCCACGCGGTCCGAACACAAGGTGCACTTGTAGGCCTTGTGATCCTTTTGCGAAATGCGCGGAATGTTGAACGGGCAACCGGTGATGCAATAGCCGCAACCGATGCAGTGATCCTGATCGAAATCGACGATGCCGTTGGCGTGCTTGATGATCGCGCCGGGACTCGGGCACGCCGCCAGGCAACCGGGTTCGGCGCAGTGCATGCAGCCGTCCTTGCGGATCAGCCACTCAAGGTTGCCGGCGTCGGTTTCGTGTTCGGTGAAACGCATCAACGTCCAGGTTTCTGCGCTCAGATCCTGCGGGTTGTCGTAGGTGCCGTGGTTGTGGCCGACCTCGTCGCGCAGCTCGTTCCATTCCGAGCAGGCGACCTGACAGGCCTTGCAGCCGATGCATTTGGTGGTGTCGATCAGCTTCGCCACCGCTTCCTGATTCCTCACCGACGGCGGCACCGTGGTAGTGGCCGAGCGGGCAATGATGTCTTGGCTGGCCATTTACAGTTTCTCCACGTTGACCAGGAATGACTTGGATTCCGGGGTCTGGGTATTGCCATCGCCGAGGAACGGCACCAGGGTGTTGGTCAGGTAACCGTGACGCGTCAGGCCGGTGAACCCCCAATGCAGCGGGATGCCGATCTGATGCACGACCTGGCCGTTGACCTGCAGCGGCCGGATCCTTTTCGTCACCACCGCCACCGCTTCGATAAAGCCGCGCTTGCAACTGACGCGCACACGATCACCGGCAGCGATGCCCTTCTCTTTCGCCAGCACTTCACCGATTTCGACGAACTGCTCAGGCTGGGCAATCGCGTTCAACTTGCAGTGCTTGCTCCAGAAGTGGAAATGCTCGGTGAGCCGGTAACTGGTGCCGGCGTACGGGAAGTCCTTGGCCTCGCCAAGGGTTTCCCAGACCGAATCGAAGATCCGCGCCGCCGGGTTGCTGGTGGCTTTCTTGTTTTGCGGGTGCAACGGGTTGATGCCGATCGGTGTTTCGAACGGCTCGTAGTGCTCGGGAAATGGCCCTTCGTTCATCTTGTCGACGGCGAAGAACCGCGCCACGCCTTCGGGGTTCATGATGAACGGGTTCATCCCGGCTTCCGGCGGCACATCAGCCTTGTAGTCCGGCACATCGGTGCCGCCCCAGGCCTTGCCGTTCCACCACACCAAGCGTTTTTTCGGGTCCCACGGTTTGCCGGCGACGTCCGCCGAAGCGCGGTTGTAGAGAATCCGCCGGTTGGCCGGCCAGGCCCACGCCCAGCCGAGATGCTGATGCATGCCGTACGGATCGGCGTTGTCGCGGCGGGCCATCTGGTTACCGGCCTCGGTCCAGCTGCCGGCGAAGATCCAGCAACCGGACGCGGTGCTGCCGTCATCCTTGAGCAAGCCGAAACCTGCCAGTTGCGAGCCGGCCTTGACCGCGACGCCGGTGGCATCGGTGAAATCTGCCACGGCGCTGCCGTTGATTTCCTTGGCTAGCTCTTCCGGCGAAGGCTCGTCGGGGATCTTGTACGGCCACGTCAGTTTCAGCAGCGGATCAGGGAATTTGCCGCCCTCGGCCTGATAGCGCTTGCGCAGGCGCAGGAACAGCTCGCTCATGATGCGAATGTCGGTCTGCGCTTCGCCCGGGCCATCGGCGCCTTTCCAGTGCCATTGCAGCCAGCGACTGCTGTTGACCAGTGAGCCGTCCTCTTCGGCAAAACAGGTGGTGGGCAGGCGAATGACTTCGGTCTGGATCTCGGCACTTTTCACGTCGTTGTACGGCCCGACGTTGTGCCAGAACTCCGAGGTTTCGGTAGCGAGCGGGTCCATCACCACCAGCCATTTCAGCTTCGCCAAGGCGCCCATCACGCGGTTCTTGTCCGGCAACGCGGCGATCGGGTTGAAGCCCTGACAGAAGTAGCCGTTGACCTTGCCCTGACTCATCAGGTCGAACATTTTCAGCACGTCGTAGTTGGGGATGTCGAGCTTCGGCAAATGGTCGTAGCACCAATTGTTCTCGGCAGTGGCGTTGGCGCCGTACCACGACTTCATCAGACTGACGTGGAATTTGCTGTAGTTCTGCCAATAGGACAATTGCCCCGGCCGCAGCGGGACTTGCGTGCGTTTGTGGATGAACTGGGCGTAATCCTGCTCGGTGTCGCTGCCCAGTGTCAGGTAGCCCGGCAGCGCATTGGAGAGCAAGCCAAGGTCGGTCAGGCCCTGAATATTCGAGTGACCGCGCAAGGCGTTCACCCCACCGCCGGGCATGCCGACATTGCCTAGCAGCAATTGCACCATCGCCGCGCTGCGAATGATCTGCGCGCCGATCGAGTGCTGCGTCCAGCCGAGGGCGTAGAGAATCGTCATGGTCTTGCCCGGCGTCGAGCAGGTGGCGATCTCTTCCCAGATTTTCTGCATGGCATCGACCGGCATGCCGCAGATCTGGCTGGCGAGGTCGATGGTGTAGCGGCTGTAATGCTGCTTCATCAGTTGATAGACGCAGCGCGGGTCTTGCAGGGTCGGGTCGACTCTGACGAAACCGTCGTCGCCCATCTCGTAACCCCAGCCGGATTTGTCGGTGTAGCTGCGTTTCTCCGCGTCGTAGCCGCTGAAGATCCCGTCTTCGAAGCCGTAGCCTGCTCTGACGATGAACGACATGTCGGTGTAGTTGCGCACGTATTCGTGCTGGATCTTGTCCTCGGTCAGCAGGTAATTGATCAACCCGCCCATGAAGGCGATGTCGGTGCCGGTGCGGATCGGCGCGTAATAGTCGGCCACGGACGCGGTCCGGGTAAAACGCGGATCAACCACGATCAGCCGCGCAGCGTTGTGCGCCTTGGCCTCGGTCACCCATTTGAAGCCGCACGGATGCGCTTCTGCTGCGTTCCCGCCCATCACCAGGATCAGATTCGCGTTGGCGATATCGGTCCAAGTATTGGTCATGGCACCACGGCCGTACGTCGGGGCAAGACTTGCCACCGTCGGGCCGTGTCAGACACGCGCCTGGTTATCGAACCCCAGCATGCCAAGACTGCGAATCACCTTCTGGGTGATGTAGCCGGCTTCGTTGGACGCCGCCGATGCGGCGAGAAACCCTGTGCTCAGCCAGCGATTCACCGTTTGCCCGTTGGCATTCTTCTCGATGAAATTGGCATCGCGGTCGGCTTTCATCAGGTCGACGATGCGATCAAGCGCTTCGTCCCAACTGATTCGTGTCCATTCGCTGCTGCCGGGCTTGCGTGTTTGCGGGTAGAGCAAACGGCCGGGGCTGTGAATGAAATCGAGAAGGCCTGCGCCTTTCGGGCAGAGGGTGCCGCGGTTGACCGGGTGGTCGGCGTCGCCCTCAATGTGAATGATGCTTTGCGCGACATTCTTCGCGGCATCGCCCTGGCTGTACATGATCAACCCGCAACCGACCGAGCAATACGGGCAGGTGTTGCGGGTTTCATGGGTGTGGGCAAGCTTGAAGTGGCGCACCTGCTCGGCGAAGGCTGGCGTCGGGGCCATGCCCAACGCGCCCAGGCTAGAGCCTGCAAGGCCGATACCGGCGACCTTGAAGAACTGACGACGGCTGAGATCCATCGTGCACTCCTGATCAGGTGGAACCCGGTACTGGTGCCGGGTTTTATCTGGACAATCACGGTTGCGGCAAACGTCTGCCGACTTTTTCACTGTAGACAATGACCACACGATCTGTGTGAAAACCGACCGTCGGCCGTTTGTCGGCACTGCATTCACACCGCTCTTTGTAGGAGTGAGCCTGCTCGCGATCGCGGTGGGTCAGCCTGCTCAAATGCTGAATGTCAGACCACCATCGCGAGCAGGCTCGCTCCTACAGGGGTTGCGGCTTATCATGGCGCCCATGAACAACCCGCCTTCACGAGACCGCGCATGACTTTCGATTTTGATCAGGTATTCGACCGCCACAACACCGGCAGCACCAAGTGGAGCCGCTATTCGGCCGACGTGTTGCCGATGTGGGTCGCTGATATGGATTTCGCCGCGCCGCCGGTGGTGATCGAGGCGCTGCAACAACGCTTGCTGCATCCGCTGGTGGGCTACAGCGTGGCGCAGGACAACTTGCGTGACGCCATCGTCGCCGACCTCTGGAGCAAGTTTTCCTGGAAGGTCAAACCGCAAGAGCTGATCTTCCTGCCGGGCGTCGAGTCGGGCTTCAACATGGCTTTGAAAGCGCTGGTGCAGCCACAGCAGAACGTCGTGGTGCAAGTGCCCAACTACCCGCCACTGCGCCACGCGCCGGGGCATTGGGGCTTGAACAAGGTTGAACTGGAGTTCGTCGCGCAGGCTGACGGCACTTACCTGACGCCGCTGGACGTATTGCGTGAGTCGCTGAACGGCGGTGGCGCGCTGTTGCTGAGCAACCCGCACAACCCGATCGGCAAGGTGTTTGGCCGTGACGAGCTGCAAGCCGTGGCCGACATCTGTGCGGCGCAGGACGCCTGGATCATCTCCGACGAAATCCACGCCGAGCTGTGCTTCGACGGTCGCGTACATATTCCGACGGCGTCGCTGAGCGCGGAGATCGCCGAGCGCACCATCACGCTGATGTCGGCGAGCAAGGCCTACAACATCGCCGGCCTCAAGACCTCGTTCATGATCATCCAAAACGCCGCCCTGCGCGAACGCGTCAATCACGCCCGTTGCGGCATGGTCGACAGCGTCAACCCGCTGGGCATGGAAGCCACCCGCGTGGCTTACAGCGAAGGCGGGCCGTGGCTGGCCGAGCTGAAAACCTACCTGCAAGCCAATCGCGACTGGCTGGTAGAAGCGGTGCGCAACCGCTTGCCGGGCGTGACCATCAATGTGCCGCAGGGCACCTATCTGGCGTGGCTGGATTGCTCGGCGCTGGACCTGGACAACCCGCAGCAGTTCTTCCTTGAGCAGGGCAAGGTTGGCCTCAGCGCCGGTCTGGACTTCGGCGATCAACACCAGCAGTTCGTGCGTCTGAACTTCGGCTGCCCGCGTTCGCTGCTGGAAGAAGGTACCGCCCGCATGGAGCGCGCCCTGACACAGCGCATTATCTGAGAACACCACATCCCCCTGTAGGAGTGAGCCTGCTCGCGATAGCGGTATTTCAGTCAACAATGATGTTGAATGTCAGGATGCTATCGCCAGCAGCCACACTCCTACAGGGGATGTATGTTCACGCAAAATCATCGTTGGAAATCCGATCGAACTCACGGCAAACACCCCGGGTCAACCACCCATACCTGCCCTGAGACCTCGGAGACCCGCGATGACCGACTATCCAAAACCACCCTTCCCCGCACAAGCCCAAACCGTGCCCGGCGCCCAGGGCAAGATGCAGCCCTATCCCGATTGCGGCGAGCAGAGCTATGTCGGCTCCGGACGACTGGCCGGCAAGATCGCTCTGATTACTGGCGCCGACAGCGGTATCGGCCGCGCCGTGGCCATTGCTTTCGCCCGTGAAGGCGCCGACGTTGCGGTCGCCTATCTGAATGAACACGAAGACGCCCAGGAAACCGCGCGCTGGGTCGAGCAGGCCGGGCGCCAGTGCCTGCTATTACCCGGCGATATTGCGCAAAAGGCCCATTGCCAGGCCTTGGTCGACAAGACCGTGGAACGCTTCGGCCGCATTGATGTGCTGGTCAACAACGCCGCGTTCCAGATGACCCACGAAACCTTCGAAGAAATCCCCGACGACGAATGGGTGATGACCTTCGACGTCAACATCACCGCGATCTTCCGCTTGTGTCAGGCCGCGATAAAACACATGCGCGCCGGTTCGTCGATCATCAACACCAGCTCGATCAACTCGGACATGCCCAAACCCACCCTGCTCGCCTACGCCACGACCAAAGGCGCGATCGCCAACTTCACCGGCGGTCTGGCGCAGATGCTCGGGCCAAAGGAAATCCGCGTGAACTGCGTGGCACCTGGGCCAATCTGGACGCCGCTGATCGTCTCGACCATGCCCGATGAAGAAGTGCAGAACTTCGGCGGCAACACCCCGCTCGGCCGCCCCGGCCAACCGGTGGAAGTGGCGCCGATCTACGTGTTGCTGGCCTCGGACGAAGCCAGTTACATCACCGGCCAGCGCTATGGCGTGACCGGTGGCAAACCGATGTTGTGATGACGCCTTCGCCAACGCCTACAGTAAAACTGAAGGCCCATTGAACACGGTGCGATTGCCGTCACATCAAACATTTGAGGGCGGCAGATCATGAGTTTTATCGTGTGGGTCGCCGTACTCGGCGCCGTGCTGCTGACCCTGGCACTGACGTCGTCATACCTGCGCTGGATGCCGGTGACCACCTCGGCGGTTTGTTTGCTGTTGGGAATTGGCATTGGCCCCAGTGGCCTTGATCTGCTGAAACTATCCCTGGAAGACGCCTCGCTGTGGATGGAGCACCTGACAGAAGTCGCGGTGCTCTTCTCTCTGTTCGTCTGCGGCCTGAAATTGCGCCTGCCGCTGCGCGACAAGCGTTGGCGAATCGCCTTCGGCCTCGCCGGCCCCGTAATGGTGCTGACCATCGCCGGGGTGTGCCTGCTGCTGCATTTTGCTTTGCGCTTGCCGTGGGGGCCGGCGTTGTTGATCGGGGCGATGCTGGCGCCCACCGACCCGGTGCTGGCGGCGCTGGTGCAGGTCAATGATGCGCGGGATGTCGACAGCGTGCGTTTCGGCCTTTCGGGTGAGGCCGGGCTGAATGACGGGGTGGCGTTTCCGTTTGTGATTCTCGGCTTGTTGTTGATTCACGGTGATGGCTCTGCCGCCGAGTGGCAGGGCTGGGTCTTGCGCAGTTTGTTGTGGGCGGTGCCCGCAGGCTTGCTCACCGGTTACTGGATGGGCCGTGGTATCGGCCGCGTGACCCTGTCGTTGCGTATTCACAATGACGACAGCACGCTCAGCCCGAATGATTATCTGGCGTTGTCGTTGATTGCCCTGGCGTATGTCGTTGCCGAGGCGATTGGCGGCTACGGTTTTCTGTCGGTGTTCGCTGCCGGGTTGGGCCTGCGTCAGGTCGAAGTCAAATCCACCGGCGCCGGGCAACCGCCCGCCGAGCACCTGGTGCAGCCGGTGGTCGGTCATCAGAACGTCGAACCGCAGCACGCGGTGCACGGCGACACCGAACGGCTGGAAAGCAGCCAGGTCGCCGCCGGGATCATGATGGGCGACATGCTGTCGTTCGGCAGTCTGGTCGAGCGCGCGATGGAAGTATTTCTGGTGACCCTGCTCGGCGTGGTGCTGGTGGCGCACTGGGACTGGCGGGCGTTGCTGGTGGGCGGCGTGCTGTTCTGCCTGATCCGCCCAGCCTGCGTCGCGCTGATGCCTTGGGGCGCACTGCTCAAAGGAAGGCAACGGCTGTTGATCGGCTGGTTTGGCATTCGCGGTATCGGCAGCCTGTTCTATCTGTTTTATGCCTTGAACCACGGATTGACCGACACGGTGGCCAGCCTGTGTACCGATCTGACCTTGTCGGTGGTGGCGCTGAGCATCTTGCTCCACGGCATTAGCACGCAACCGATCCTCGCCCGTTACGAACAGCGCAAAAAACAAAAAAACTGATTTTTGATTTGCGGATTTATTCGGCGAATTGATCGAATTTTTTTCTATAAAAAAATGGATCCCTGATTAATGGCCGGCAGTCACAAGCATACCCCCTCGCCGGATATGTCCGGCGGGGCCCGGCAGGTTCGGTTCCCCTGCGGCGCTACGCCTATGAAACGGAATCCTTGAAGATTAAGGTCACGGTCATGAAAGAATGCTCGACTCCTGCGCAAATCAAGGCTTGCAGAGCACTGGCTCTGGAACGCAATCGTCAATTGTTCGATAACGCCCACACCCTCAACCGCGCAGCCAATGCGCTGCTCGACGTGGCCGATCTGGACATTGAACAGTTTGAGCGATACCGCGCGCTGCGCAAGAAAGCCGATTCGATGTTTGAAGATGCCATCGACCATTTGTGCGTCTTGAACGAGGATTTTCCGCCAATCCCGATGTCTTCGCAGAACTCGGTGGCGTTGCGTCGTGAGCTTGAGACGGTGGAGTGAGCCAGAACAGCCCCTCACCCTAGCCCTCTCCCAAAGGGAGAGGGAACTGACCGAGGTGAATGGTCGAGGTACGCCGACCTGAGATACCGAGTCGAACGCAGATTTTGATCGCGACAGAAATCCGCTCACACGGTGTGAACCCTGTGATCTGGTCAAACGATACTGGACACGGTTATAGGGTTTAGGTCATTTCTCATGCTGCCAAGGCTTCCATTGCTACCGGAGTCCGATATCCGTTGTGACTGTGCAGCCTGATCCGATTGTAATAAT